>NZ_JAUBQE010000020.1:0-112818 GCF_036701115.1 Microcoleus sp. Pol1C5
TAGCTAAAGATTCCATCCTGTTTTGAATAATGTTTTTGGCTCTTGATCGCTACATCATACATAAATTCAGCAACGCCATTAATTTCTCCACCTGCATCAAGAATCTGTTTAATTATTTCTACTTCAACTGTATTACTGCGTCTTGACTGACGCTCTGAATGAAGGACAAGATAAAGACCTCCATTTCCTTGTAAAAGTTTTTGCCAAGTGCCTGTAACTTCTTTTTCTTCTATACCTTGATCTTTTTCTTTTCCTTTTAGCTCAATATCATCTTTCCGATAAAGACGTGCAATAAGTTCACGAATCACTGGGGGTAAACGATGAGTAAAATCTAAAGCAGAACGCAAAATTGATTCATCAGTCACGTTAACATCTAAGTTTTCTTTAAGATTTTGAATCGCTTGGTATGCACTAACATAAGGTTGATAAAGTACAACAGGAGGACGGTCTTCATTTTCCCAGTCATGGGTAACAATAGGAGCAAGTTGTCGAGGATCTCCCGCTAACATAATTTCACCATCATTTTTGACTAATGTAGCTAAAGCAAGAAAGTGAGGAAATACCATCATGCTTGCTTCATCAACGATTAGGGTAGTTGTTTGAAATCCTTGAGGATAAGATCTCTCAAAAGTTTTTGCTTTTTCCAATTTTTCTAGCATCTTTAAAATTGCACCTGTTGTTCCACCAATCACTAGAACAGAGCTAGAACGCATTTGATTTATCTTTCTAAAGCAAGAATCTGCTTTAAAGTCTTCTATAATTCCACCTGTAGCTTCCTTTATCTCTGAAGAATGCACTTTACTCAACTGAATTGATGGTATGGATTTAAATCCTGGTTTAGCTAAATGCTGGTTTAAAATAGGTAAAAGATTGTTTAAACGTAAAAGTAAATTATCTACAGCCGTATGAGTATGAGCCGTAATAAGAACAATATCGCCAGCAGAACAACGTACTAAGATTCTGAGAAAAGTAGCGATCGCAGTTGTTTCTGTTTTACCTGTACCTGGTGGCCCCTGTAAAAGTTGAATTCTTGTTCTTAGTCCATCTATTACTGCTGCAATTTGCTTATCATCTAGCTTTTTACTGTTTGATAGCGGTAAAGCTTGGAGTAGATTTCTATATTGCTCTAAATCACTCGCTGAAAGAGTAGTTTGGGGTGGAATTTGAGGATTTTGCGGAGCTAACCACTGACAAACAGGATTTCCTTGACTGTCTTGTAGTTTCTGATCAACTCTTCCAGCCACAAAATCTGAAGGACTTTCATCAATAGTAGCATAATCATAAATATCTTCTTCCTTTGAGAAAAAACGACCACGAAGTTGATAACGATCTGGACTGTTTGTTTGTCTAACTGCAAGTTTAATTTCTCGACTATCCCAGTCAATTGCTTCTACAACACAGGTACTCCCACCAGCAAAAAGTTGATTAATTGTTTGACCTTGATGTGGATCATCAGAACTAGGACTAAGCCTAACAAAAGAACCTACATCAATGGTACAGTTAGCTTGCAAAACTTCAGACGGAATATTGTATCTATCAATATTAATCTCTGCTCTTAGTATATTATTACCCTGTAACACTACATTTTTGAGAGGGATTGTTCTCCCTAAAGAAACACGATAGATAGGTGGTACTAAATGACTGGTAATCCAATCTGTTACCTTAACGTGCTGATCTAAACGAAGAAAATCAATAGCTGCTTGAGCTGCACCATCCACACCCAACTTAAATTTGCGTAATTTCTTAATATCCAAAGATTCTTTTTTTATTTCTGAATTTTTAAATATAATTCCCTCTTCAACCCACCTGATAGCATGAGTACGAGCGCGAAAATACTCGTTTAGAAAATTAGGTTCTTGTGCTTGATTGTAACGTTCAATGGAATTTTTTAATTGAGATTTATGTTTTAAGGTGTCAGGATCGGGAACTTCATCCCAATAAGCACGCCAATAAGCCGCACTTAGAGAATTAAAGTATCTTAGCCGAATCTCAAACTGATGTTTACGGACATTTTGATAATTTGATGTTGCCCATTGATTATTAGTATCTATCTGTAAATTGGTTTTAAAGTCGAAGACATCTTGAGAAAATACCTCATCTAAATTAACCAGTTGTCCATTAATGTCCCGTCTCCAGTGGTAACGTCTTCCAAACCACTTGAGAGATGTTACAACCGCTAAATCTCTTCCTGTCCATCCTAAAGCATAACGACGATCTACTTCATCAGAAAGACAAGAATAAATTAGTTGTTCTAAACTTTCACGACAACCAAGTAACTCTCGTAAATGACTCAGTAGTTGGGAACTGACACGAGAACACCCCTCAACCAGTTGGGTCATTTCTTGACGTGACCAAACATAAAAATGAATTGGGGCTTTTTCAGTTTTTGCGACTTCAGCTATCCTATCAACTAATTCCAATAAAAATCCTTGTATTAGCTCTTTTTCAGAACCGTTATCTTCTTTATACTCTCCTGTCCAGGCTGATGTTTTGAACTTAATTACATCTGCACCTTCAAGTTCTTTTACTTTATAAATAGGTTTATCGTTTTCATCGTGCTCTTCCTCCATGTATTCTTTAATTTTAGGATCGGGTTGCCATTGGCTATCTTCATTTTTCTCAAATTTCGCATCTAATTTTCCTTGACTTTTAGTGACATGAGCAGCCAGCGCACCTATTCGATTTTCAACATAATCATATTCAATAGAAAGATAGACACGGAGGAGACGTTCACCATTAATTAAATGTTCTGGTAGTTGACTTTGACCTGAATAATTTGGCAGTGCTTGTACTTCATAAGTATCTGGAGCAAAATCTCCACCAGGAAGGGTATGCCTACGGGTTTGTGCCTTCAATTTAAGAAGTTCTAAATTCTCTGTAAAACTTATATTTTGTTGAATTTGAGTAACTTGATTACCTTTTAAATCGAGATCTGCTAAATCATCAATATCCTTTACACCTGTTTTCTTCAATACAGTAACAATTGATGAATCTATTCCTAACAATTCTAAGCGGCGTTCTCTTGCACTCTCAGCTAAACAATGCACACTCAAGGTACAGTCACTACATTTTTGGTCTAACTGATAGTCTAAATCAGCTAAGTCAGTTTCGACAATACGTTTTAACGTCCCATCAGACGCTATTAGACGACTAATATCAGCTTCTATAGTATCCAAATTGAGGGCTTGAGATTGAATAATATCCTGAATTTTATTGGTATTTTCATCAATGCGGACAACAACACATTCAATATTTTCAGGTTTGAGGTTTACTCCACTGATAGTAATTGGATTCCCTTCTATCATTTGTCGTACAAGCATTCGATACAAAGCAACCTGTACTTGATGATAAGTCCGATCTTTACGAGATGCTTTACCTTCAACTAACCGCAGCTTAGGTTCATTGTTTTCCCACAAAACAACTACGAAGTCAATTTGCCCACGAATATTAAATTCTTCAAGATTTGCATTGATAGAAATTTCTCGCCCATAAGCTTTTTCTTCGGAGGGCAAATTCTGTATTTCTTGAACAAAGTCATTCCAGTCAGTTACTATTGCTTTATCTTGCTCAGGCTTCGGACTCGTTTGATTTAGGTTCCGAAAACCATCTTTTTTGAGAGAGTCTTCCCATGCTGTCTCTCTTCTTCGACCTGCTTCTTCCAGAACCGGATCTAAAGAAGTAGCAAAAATCAACTCAGAGAATGGAATTTGTTTAGCAAGTTCGTAGTCGTTAAATTTTAACTTAAATCGCCGATCGCAGGATTGATAACGAATATATTCCGCAATGTCTGTAGCTCTAACTGATGGTTTTGTTGTTGACATAGCAATAGCAAATTTATCTACTCTAAATAGAGATGGTTTTCACAATCAAGATAGACGCAGGGAATTTAAGAGTGGCTGTAGTGTTAGTTTAACTCAAGATCCTGGCAGCAACCATCCCCTAATAGAAAATTTTCCCTGACGCCATCGGCTGGGGTGAGGCATGACAGATGCTGAACTCAAGCGATAGATTTCAGCGCTGCACACCGACTGCTGTGTGATGTAAACCGATCGCGCCGTCCCACTCTCCAAATCAAAAATTGATACTTTCGCTCTGCAAGTTCAGCACTGCCATCTCACCACAAGATAGGTTGTTTGTCAACTATTCTGCTAAAGGGCGACCAAAAGAGGGTTTCAGCGATCGCACTACTCGAGCAATTCATGAAAAAAGTTAGCCTTCAGATTTGATATTACTCCCAGTAATTTTCCCAATCATCCTTAAAAGCTTGCTGCAATCTCTGCATATACGCATCAGTCTTAATCTTCACCATCCACAGATTATTAGCATTGCGGCCTCCCTTGCACACAACACCTTCATCCACACCGTATTTCCCCTTGCGAAGATCATCCATAAACTTGCCCGTCAGTTTGCCGCGATAAATCACTCGCGCAATATTTAATTTACCAAAATCCTGAATAAACCGATCGGGAACAACCATACCGCCCTCGGTTTCCACATCAAAAAGAACCAGTTGTTTGCGATCGTCCTTTTGGTGCATTCCCGCAAACGAGTTAGCCCCAAAAAACTCTGTAAACACAGTAATTTCAGCGCATTGATACTGTTCGTTCTCTCGAAATATAGACTCTAACGGATTAGCAAAGTCTCTTTTAAATATTTCCGGTGCTGCTTCTAAACCTGGATGTGCAGCATTAAATTCTGCAATTCCCATCTCATCCAAGTCAAATCTACTGCGGCGCGTACCAAAAGCATACCAACCAAGCTCAACTTCCCAAACCCAATGCAAATTAGTGCCATCGTACTTCTCAAAAGCTATACAGTGTTCATGAGGGCAATTTTTACTATCGAGAATTTTGGGATAGGCAAGTTGAACTCGTGTCATATTATCAATCACCAATAATAAAACTCGTTTGTAGTGAAGATTTTAGTCACTATTAAGCTGTGTGTGCATTTAAATTCATGGTAAAATAGTTTTTCACTCCTGTGAGGTGGGCAGGAAAACCCGCCCTCAACATACAATTTAAATGCACAACAGCTTACCTAAACATATTAAGATTTGACTAAAATCCTCACTACATACAAACTTTATGTGGTTTTTAACAGTTTCCCCCCTTCCTCTTCACTTCTAAAAATCCATCAGTTGAGCAGTTTGAACGGCTACTTCTTTAATCTGGGAACCGCGGCGCACTTTCAGTTTTAGAATTTGACCGATTTTGCTGTTGTCCACCAAACTTTGCAACTGTTCCGCCTCAGTCACTCCCTCACCGTCAATTTGAACTATCACATCCCCTTTGCGAATCCCTGCTTTCTCAGCAGGGGTGTTGGGCACAACTCTCATCACTAACACTCCATTAACTTCCGGGACAATCAAAGGAGCATTGGGGTCAGAATTATTCTCTCTGGCCATTTCAGGAGTCAAAGCAATCATCTGAATCCCCAAAAACGGATGGCTGACTTGTTCTCCCTTGGCTAACTGCGCGTAAATGGCCTTGGCTTTGTCGATCGGAATCGCAAAGCCAATACCCATTGCATCAGCTCGAATCGCCGTGTTGATGCCAATCACTTCTCCTCTGCTGTTTAACAGCGGGCCGCCGGAATTGCCGGGATTGATGGCGGCGTCGGTTTGAATGAAATCGAGCCGCTTGTCGGGAATGCCGACGGCTGCACTGGAGCGTTTGAGGGTGCTGATAATGCCCAAGGTGACGGTGTTGTCAAATCCCAGGGGGTTGCCCACGGCGATCGCCCAATCTCCCACTTTCACCGCGTCGGAATCTCCCAAGGTGGCAGTCGGTAAGTCTAATTGCTTAGTATTAATTTTGACAACAGCCAAATCTGTTACTTCGTCAGTACCTTGCACTTCTCCTGGAAATGTCCTGCCGTCGTTTAAGGTGACAGTCACTCGATCGGCTTTGTCAACTACGTGAGCGTTGGTTAAAACAATCCCGCTTTTGTCAATAATGAAGCCGGAACCTTGACCGCGTAAGCGTTCTTGTCTGGGGGTCATGCTCCGTAAATCTTCTCCCAAAAATCTACGGAAGAAGGGGTCTTCCATTAAAGGGTCGAGGTTGCGACTGACAGTGCGCTCGGTATCAATGCGGACAACTGCCGGCCCGACTCGATCGACAGCCGCCGTCACAAAACTGGCTGTATCCGCCGGGAGTTCCCCGCCCCGCAGCGCTAACAGTTGCGGATTCGAGGGAGTGGCTGGGGAATTCGGGAACTGTAAGTTGGGCGGATTTGTGAACGTCGCGGCTGCTGCGGGTGCAGCATTGATTGTTAAAGCACTCAGGGCGATCGTGATTCCTAAAATTACGGCGAACCAACGAGCACCGATTCGAGGTGTGGGGCGAAAAAACTTAAATAGTCGCATAGCGTCAATCTTTGTTAGTCTGGGTTAGTCTGGTAAAGGTGTGCGATCGTGCGGGCTCAATAATCTGCCACTATGAAGATCCTAAATATATTTTGACAGTTACAATACATGAGTCACCAGCCCGCACCAACTCACCATATTCTGAATTCTAACTTTTAAATTTCCTTCGTAACCCCAATGATTCTATCTGATACTTCTACTGACAAATCCTTGCCCTCAAATTCCCACCACCATCACGACGATAAATCAGCCCACCCTCACCATCACGATGAAGAATCGATGCGGCGGCTGGTAAATCGCTTGTCTCGGATTGAGGGACACGTCCGAGGTATTAAAACAATGGTGCAAGAAAACCGTCCTTGTCCCGAAGTTCTCGTGCAAGTTGCGGCGGTTCGAGGCGCGCTCGATCGCGTCGCGAGAATCATTCTTGACGAACATTTAACTGAGTGCATTGCCCGAGCCGCTAAAGAAGGTAATATCGATACGGAAATAGAAGAGTTAAAAGCCGCTTTGGATCGGTTTTTGCCTTAGCAGCTACCAATTTTTACATTCATATAACAAAACTTGCAAATTAGACAAAACTTGCAAGTTATGATTTCTGACGCTTTTTTTGAGCATCTTTCAAAAACGCGGGAAAATCATCAAATCTTCTCCCCCTCACCCCCATTGCCACAACATATAATTTATATGCTCCGCAGTTTATGAGAGCAATTTTTGTTAAAAAAGAATTTGTCAGATTTGTCGTGATGACGCAAATCATCAAAATCTTCAAAAGCTGACGGCAAACAATTAGATAATCGGTGCTTAATCCGACGCGGTATGAACTGTCTAGACTTTCGTCAGCTTGGCTTTTAGGTGATATCTGACTGTTGCGTAAACGGCTTTATAGGAAGCCTCAATGCTGTATTCCTGCTGCAACCACTCTTGAATCTCTCCATAGCTTTTAAAACCTTCCTGGGGGTCGCTGAGGCGCATTGCCAAACTAGCGCGGGCCAGAGGAGGAATGGCCGGTTTACGGCCGCCGCTGTGCTTTGTTTCGAGGAGTCCTTCAAGTCCGTCAGAGCGGTACTTTCTCAGCCACCGCTGCACTGTAATTCGATTGACCCCGATCGTCATTGCCAATTCTTTAACTGTTTTAACATGACAAATTTTGAACAGGTAAAGTGCTTGAATTTTTTGAAAGCCGCTTGCCGTTTTTTGTTCAGTTAACAGGTTTTTTAGCTCTTCACTTGTCTCTGTGATGCTAAGTTTACATACTCCAGCCATATCAATTACCTCACGATTCGCGTTCTACAATACCTTTTTTTGACAAGGGAGCGAAAGCTGCTCCGATCCTAAATGCTGACCTTTTGTTTGCCCTGAAGCAATACAAAAGCGATCGTTCTCATTAAACTTTTTCCTTCCTGGAGGCACTCGGAGGCTCAGAAACCGGATTATTTTAACCTGGAGCAAGGTTGCAACAATTTTTTTTGGTAAAAAACCCGGTTTCTGGGTCAGTTTTGTATTTAATGGACAAGCGTCATTGCTAATACTGATAGCCGTTAACCGATCGACTGTAACCTTAGCGGAAATAGGTGACTCTTAAGGAATACCATTTATTCTCTTATTGTTAAACATCTATCATGGTTTTCCTAGTATTGATTGGTATTTTTTGCGAACGTATGAGCGATTTTTAGTCATTAGGTGCTAGCAAACAAGCGAATGTCTGTACACCAGCGATCGCATTTTTATACAGACATTCTCCTAGTCCGCGAAGTGCATTTTTGGCATTCGCTGTGCGAAAAATCCTTAGATATCAGCACTCTCATCGGTCAGAGCGGGTAGCGCCGAGTGACCTTGCCACCGACTTTCTTGCCGCGGGCAAGTATCTGTGAAACTACTGGCTTTATCGCCAATTGAGTAAAACACGACTAGGATGGCATTGTCAATTTTTCAGGATTACAGTATAAGTATCGGCTATTTTTGCCCGCCTGCTGTGATCGAAAGGGGGGTTTCTATGTGATCGTACTAACATTGCCTTGTGATCTTGGTCACACTGCTACTCAGTAAGCTCAACTACCCACAAAAAGTTATGGGTTTGATCGGAGTTTCCACGTAGAATCTTGGGGATTTAGTTACGAAGTGCGTTCAAACTTGCTGTTAAAATTTTTAAATATTTATTTTTCCCCAAATGGAAAAAAGAATGCAGCTTTGTCTTTCACCCTCACCAAACCATCTAATTTGTACTCAAACCTTGCATATTGAGGGAAGTTTCAGGCTGGGTGTGAATATTTCAGAATCTAAAATTGCAGAACATCCGGTGCAACCAGCTTGCTGACAGTATTCTTCATTTAAAAGGTGTAGAGAAGCCACAATGAACGTTGACGAACTGCTCAAGCTATACGCAATAGGAGAAAGAAATTTTAGCGGGGTCTACCTGCACGAGGTCTACCTCTACGAAGCAGAATTGATTGGAGCCAATCTGTATGAAGCCGACCTGATTGGAGCCAATCTCAGCAAAGCGAAACTCAACAGAGTCAACTTTGGCAAAGCCAATTTGTGCAAAATTAATTTGAGAAGAGCAGACTTAGGTGGAGCCGACCTCACAGAAGCACTTTTAGTTGAAGCTAACCTCAATCGAGCTGAGTTGATGGGAGCGAACCTCAGCAAAGCAGACTTGAGCGGAGCTTCCCTGATCCAAGCAACTTTAATTGGAGCCAACATATCTCGGGCCACACTTAGCCGTGCAGACTTGCACGGAGTAAATCTTTATGGAGTAAACTTGCGTAGGGCGGTGCTCACAGAATGCGATTTAATTGGCGCCAACTTGAGCAAAGTAGACCTTAGCGGAGCCGACTTAATGGGGGCGAGTTTAATTAGGGCAGACTTGACTGAAGCGATTTTAAGTGCGTCAGACTTAAGCGGAGCAAACCTGTTGGGAGCAAACCTTACAAAAGTTAACCTGAGCGGAGTATATCTTAAGGGTACAACGATGCCCGACGGCACGATTCACGACTAATTTATTTGTTAATTTTTATGGTTGCCGAGAACAGCGGCTAAAGGGTAATGAGTAATTCATTACCCTAATTTATTGGCAGCGAAATCTTTATTTGACACTAAGGTAAGGCGGATAACTTCAATTTAGGGTGCTGATGGCGCCCAGAACTCCTACATACGGCAAGTCAAAAGATTTGTTGGGTGAACTTGTGTTATGGTGATTTTCAATTGCTTCGAGAAAAGCTATTTTAGATTTAATATTTTGGATTTTGGACGGTTAAAATGAAACTCAGAATCCTCGCTGCTGTAACGCTGCTGAGCTCGATCGCCCCGATCGCTCCTGCACCCGCCGAGAACATCCAACACACGCAACAATTACTAGCCACCCGACAGTGTCCCAACTGCGACCTCAGCAGTGCAGGCTTGGTTTTAGCCAATTTAACAGGAGCCAATCTCAAAGGTGCTGACTTGAGGTTGGCTAACCTCAGTCGAGCCAACCTCACGGGGGCTGACCTCAGCGGTGCTAACCTCAGCGGCACCAGCCTGTTTGGCGTCAACCTGACAGGGGCGAACCTCAGCGGAGCTAACCTCAGCGGTGCTGACTTGAGAAGTGCCTATCTCAGCGACGCCAATTTGCAAGGCGCTAATTTAAATAACGCGCAACTGCTCGGAGTTAGAGGAATGCCAACCAATGTCGGCACCGCTGAAGACTTCTACCGGTTGGGAGTGCTGGAAGCTCAAGCAGGAAACTACAGAAACGCCATTGATTATTACAATCAAGCGCTGAATCTGAAATCGGATTTAGCAGCCGTTTATTTTGCGCGCAGTATGTCTCGCGCTGACTTGGGAGACTTCGCCGGCGCGACTCAAGACGCCGATCGAGCAAACAAACTCTTTGCAGCTCAAGGAAATCCCCAAGGTCAGGATTTGTCAAAGCAGTTAGCCGAAGCTATTGTTGCACGTCAAAAGCCTACGGAACCCCGCACGGGCGGCGGTGGCAACTTTATGAGTCTTCTGGGCTCGATCGGTTCTGTGCTGGTGAAGCTAATCTTGCCTTGACGGTTGCCTAATTCAGGGGAATCTCGATCCAGAACTCTGTACCATGACCGGGTACAGAAACACACTTTAGTACGCCTTGGTGTTTCTCAACTACAATTTGGTAACTGATAGACAGTCCTAAACCCGTGCCCCGACCTACGGGTTTAGTAGTAAAAAACGGATTAAATATGTGAGAGATTAACTCTTTGGGGATGCCGTGACCATTGTCGGCAATGCAAATTCCTACCGTTTTTTTATTGATTAATTCAGTGCGAATCCGAATGCAAGGGGAGGGGAAATCAGGAATCAAACACTCGGTGGTGGCATTTATATCTCCTGACTCGATAGGCAGTATTTGCGAGCTTAAATGTGTCGCCGCTGCACTTGCCGCTTTAAATGGAACATTCATACCTCGCTCTTTTTTTCCCATTTCTAGGGCGTCAAGGGCATTACCGATCAGATTCATAAATACTTGATTGAGCGAGCTGGCATAGCATTCTACTAAGGGCAAATTGGCGTATTCTTTAATAATTTCTACGGTGTTGTGATCGGAATTGGCTTTGATCCGGTGCTGCAAAATCAACAGGGTACTGTCTATGCCATCGTGAATGTCAACGGCTTTTTTCTCGGCTTGATCCGTCCGGGAAAAATTACGCAAAGATACAACTAACTGGCGGATGCGTTCAACTCCGACTGTCATGGAACCCAAAATTTTTGGCAAATCTTCGGCAAGAAATTCGATGTCGATTGCTTCGGAGCACTCGCTAATTTCTGGGTTGGGATTGGGGTAGTGCTGGCGGTAGAGTTCCACCAAGCAGAGTAAATCTTTGGTGTATTCGCTGGCGTGGGACAGATTGCCGTAGATAAAGTTAACGGGGTTATTGATTTCATGGGCGACTCCGGCCAGGAGTTGTCCGAGACTGGACATTTTTTCGGTTTGAATCAGTTGGGCTTGGGTATTGTGTAGTTCTGTGACTGTTTTAGCTAGCTGTTCGGCTTTTAATCGATCGGCAGTTGCTGCATTGAGACTTTCTTGATAAAGTTCTGCTTGGTGAATGGCGATCGCAGCTTGAGCCGCTAAATGTTGCACCAATTCCTGTTCTGCTGTTTGCCAAACTCTCGGCCCCGAACACTCATGGGCAATCAGCAACCCCCACAATTGGGAATCTTTGCCTCTCATCGGCACAATTAAACTTCCTCTTACCTGCAACTCTTCCAAAAATTCGCGGTGACAGGCTGTTAAATCCTCAGTATAAATATCATTAATTGCTCGCACCCCTCCGGCTCGATAAAAGCACTCTGAGCCTTCGGGAAAGCATTCTTGTGGAGATGTGATACCTAAAATAGACCGCCACTGGCCGCAAACAGCTTCGACAACTACCTCGCCCTGTTTATCTGCTGCAAATTGGTAGATTACCGTGCGATCGGTATCCAACAAAACTCTGACTTCTCGCACAATAGTTTGCAGTATGATTTTTAAATCTAAGGTGCTGCGAATCTGGTCTCTAACTCGCGTCAATACTTTGGCAAAGTCCAAGGATTGTTGCAATTGAGCGGTGCGTTCTTGAACTTGGCGCTCCAAGTTGGCATTCAGGGTTTGCACTTCTTTATAAAGAACGTACTGCCCAATTGCCGAACAAAATTGGCTGCCTATAGCTAAAGCTTGCTCAATTTCCTCGTACTTCCACTCGGGCGACTGACCTTTTTTTATTTCTCGCCAGACTTCAAAGGATTGTCTGGGAAGGGTTTGTGCAGCGCTGGTGTCAAAGCGCCCCGCCCACATTTTTTCGGTATCTATTGCATTGCGAAAAATGGTCAAACAGCCGACTACTTGTTGTTTATAATGGAGGGGAATTACCAGCAAACCCCTAATTTTAGTAGATTGGAAAGCGGGAACTAAAACTCTAAATAGAGGTTCTTTGTATAAGTCAATAATTATCAAAACTGGGAATTGACAGTTAGTAAAAGTTGAAATTTTGGGAAGTTCTTCACTATTTTTAAATCCTTTGGTTAGCCATTCCTGCCAGAGGGGATGAGCTTCGATAGCCTTAACTTTTTCCCAATTGGGAAGTGTCGGTTGTTCTCCTGTGGTGAACAGTTCAAAGGTAGCATTACTGTGGGCGGGGGCAGTTGGCAATTCTCCCTCAATCTGGGGAGCGGATAACTTTTCACCGTTGATTTTCGGCAGGTTGAGATAGAGTCTGCCACCGCTGCCACCCAAAGCGGTGACGGTGGCTTCTAAACCTTGCTGCAGTTGAATGTTGACGTGACCATACAAAAGGGCTGCTATGCGGCTCACGGTAGCTTCGCGGGCGGCTTGAGAGCGGGTTTGCTGGAGGAGAAGTGCGTGGGCGATGGCGCTAGACAATTGATCTGATACGAGCTGAACTACTTCTAAATCTGCGGGTGAAATATTGAGGGGGGCACAGTGGTGAGACACTAAAAGTCCCCACAGTTCGATGTGAATTTTTTGATTATTTCCTGGCTCGTATCGAGTCAGACACGTGGCCGCCTCGCAGATATCTGTTTTGCTGTTTGGCGACGCGATCCTGCGGTGCAAAATCGGCACGACTAAGGAAGATTGCACTCCCATTGCCATCAGGTAAGCTGTGTGGCAAGGATCGAGCGCTCGGTAGTGCATCTCCTCCTTTACTAAAGGTTGACCGGTGTCTGCAGCATCGAGGGGGCTCAGGACGATCGTCCCTGAGTTAACATCTATGATTGTCCGCTGGCGCAAAGTGACATACATCTCCCTGGCGCTCGCAGGAATGTCGTCTGCAGGAAAGTGCAGTCCTTTCAAGGAAGGGAGATGGTTGTTATTAATTGACTCAGCAACAACTTCTCCACTGCCGTCAGCACTAAACCTGTAAATCATAATGCGATCTGTTTTCAAAAAAGACCGCACTTCTGCTACCGTATTGCTTAAAATATCTTCTAATTCTAGAGATTGGCGGATGCGTTCTGTGATCCGCCGTATCAAAACTTCTCTGTCTAGTTTATAATGTAATTCTTGCGTATTTTCTGTGAGTTGCATAAATCTCCTTTTGTACTTATACAATAATAAGAAGTTTTGATGTGCTGTTGGAACGTTCAAACTCAAATACATTACCCGGAATTTTTGACTAAACCGAGCTGTACAATTAATCGGTCGCGCACTTGTGAGAGACGACGGTGTATCGCCTCGGGTGGGCTGGGGTAAGTAAAATCTGAGATCGCGCCAGTTTAATCCTTGCCTTCAACAGGCAGAGCGACTTAAGCAAATAATAATTATTATTTTAATGCTCTTATAAATTTCTCGCAATCTTCAACTCTCACTATGAAAATTCTTCATTGTTAGGATAACTTGACATTTGTTGTATAACTTCATATAATGATAATTAACTAAAGAATTTGAGTTTCTATCAGCGCGCAAGGCGCTGACTAATTTCTTGGCGCACGCTCATCAGAATTTTACCCAAATTATTTTGACCGGTTCGATCGCAGCCACACCCCCAGTAGTAATCCGTTGGCGAATCCTCAACAATCACTCGATCCCCTGTGGCGAGGAGAATCGCTTGAATGTCTGTATGAGTGAGAAACTTAGTTAAAACTGCTTCGCGCATAATGGGAATTTTCACGGCTTCCCAATCAGCGCGAATCCGGTGGTTGGGATCGCGACCTAATTTAGCGGCTTCTTGAGGAGTTGCTACGGCTTGAATCGCCGCGACTAATCTTTTATCCGTGCTGACAAATTTTTGAGCTTGATAGTAATGTTCCACAGTCAACCAATATTGACCGTGCAGAGAAATGTCGTGTAGTGAAAAATTAGAAAAGCAGCCGTAAGGCTCCTCTACTTTATAAAAATAAATTATCATTAGATTTGAGATTTTATATTTTACAGAATGTAAGTAGAATGTAATTATTTAGGGTGCGCCTCAAGCACCTTACCGCGCTCTTAGTAACGTGTAAAACCACTTTTTGCCTCCAAGAGTATTTGAGATTGATTCTATAAGCAGCGCGGGGCTTGTATTAACAAATCCTCGTATCGACTTTATTTAAAATAGCATTTACGCTTTTGAAGCGAGTTTATTGGAAAAAAATCGGGTTAAGGAACGAAAAATCTAGGAATCAACTGGCTTTCTGACGAATAGTGCGTAATGCCTATTTTTAAGTTAACGATTAAGAATTGGAAATCAAGAATAAGCAATGGGGATGTAAGAATATTTATTATTCCCTCTTCCTTCCTCCCAAAACGGCATCAGCTTTTTAAAAGCGCGGTTAGCGAGAGCGGCATCAAGCAGTTCGCCACAGAAAGTTTTGCTCATCAACTGAGTAGGCCTCGGAAATTTGACGCCCGCTCTATAAGCAGTTCCTGTAAACTGATAGAAGGCTCTGGCCAAGCGACTGACCCAAACCATATCAGTGTTGCATTCTTGGGCGATCGATTGAGTGTACGGCTCCTTAGCGTTGTCGGCACCCCAAGAGCTCGATCGATCGCCTCAGCAGCCTTAAATCCGCTAACAATGTCAGGACGAATTCCTTCACCGGACAACTGGTAATGGGTGATTGGTCATGGGGCAGGAGGAATTGGTAAGTTAATGAGTGTTAAATCTTGAGTTTTTAACTCACAACTGACAAATCATTAAGCCTGTGCTCGTTGTTCGCGGCCGGATCTCGGCAATCTCAAAACTATTCCTATTCCCCCTGCCCAATTTCCCATTCCCTAAACAGTCGTGATATCTTTCTCTTTCGCTGCCAGAACTTCTTCTATTTTGGCAATGTACTTGTCCGTCAGCTTTTGAATTTTATCTTGCAAGTCGCGGGATTCATCTTTAGAGATATCGCTGCTTTTTTCCTGCTTGCGAATCGAGTCAACGGCATCGCGGCGGATATTGCGAATTGCAACTTTACCTTCTTCAGCAAACTTCCCGGCCATTTTGACAAATTCTTGGCGTCTGTCGCTCGTCAGCGGCGGAATGTTCAAGCGAATAACTGAACCGTCGTTGTTGGGAACGAGTCCTACATCGGACAGGGAAATTGCTTTTTCGATCGAGTTGAGCGCTGTGCGATCGAACGGTTGAATGGTGATCGTAGTCGCATCCGGGGTGCCGATGTTGGCAAGGGATTTGATCGGAGTTGGAGAGCCGTAGTAGTCTACCATGACTCGATCGAGGAGAGAGGCGTTGGCCCGTCCCGTCCGAATAGTATTAAAAGACCGTTGAGTAGCCTCAACTGCCTTTTGCATATGATCTTCTGCGTCAGCTAACTTCACAAAAACCTCCGACAAGAGTTCCAATAGATTCTCCCATTACAGCTCGGTAGATGTTGCCCGACACCGAGAGGTCAAATACCATAATAGGAATATTATTTTCTTTGCAAAGGGCGATCGCCGTACTGTCCATCACCCGCAAATCTTGATTCAAGACGTGGGCATAGGTGAGGGTTTGATACCTGCGCGCGTTGGGGTTGAGGTGGGGGTCGGAATCGTACACCCCATCTACCTTAGTAGCTTTAAAAATCACCTCTGCATCAATTTCAGCCGCCCGCAAAGCGGCTGTAGTATCAGTAGTAAAAAAAGGATTGCCAGAACCGGCACCAAAAATCACTACTCGTTTTTTTTCGAGGTGGCGAATTGCCCGCCGCCGGATGTAGGGTTCAGCTACTTCTTGCATGGCGATCGCCGATTGCACCCTCGTTGGCACTCCTGCTTGTTCCAGGGCATCCTGCAAAGTGATAGCATTCATCACCGTCGCAATCATGCCCACATAATCAGCCGTTGCCCGATCCATCCCTGCCGAAGCAGCTTTCACGCCGCGAAAAATGTTGCCGCCACCGACAACAATCGCGATTTGAATGCCTTGCGACACGACTTTGGCCACTTCCTGGGCGATCGACTGAACGACTATCGGATCGATGCCGTAGCCCAAGCTACCCATAAGCGCTTCACCGCTGAGCTTCAGCAAAACTCGCTGATAAACCATCCCCATGCCGCCACTATTTTTTTACTCTTTTTGCCTCCACCATAAGATAGCAGTACGGGTGCATTTTGAACATCAATTACCCAGAACAGGCATCCTGGTTGTGCTGCAAGAGAATTTGTTTGTGGCGTGGGCTGCTAGGTGAACAGGCAAGATGCCTGTTCCACAACCGGATTGATTTTTTCTCAGTGAATGCTAGGTGAACAGGCAAGATGCCTGTTCCACAAAGGGATTGATTTTTTGTGGGGAGTAGGGGTTGGGCTTCTAGCTAGCCCCTAAAAGAATCAATCCTTGGGGACGAAATTAAGAGCAGCAGAATTCATGCAGTAACGCTGACCAGTAGGTTTGGGCCCGTCGTTAAATACGTGACCGAGATGAGCGTCGCAAACAGCGCACAGTACCTCTGTTCGGCGCATAAACAAGGTATTATCCGACTCGCACTTGACATTTTCTTCGCTAACGGGAGCGTAGAAACTCGGCCAACCGGTACCGGAATCGAACTTTGTTTCTGATTTAAATAGCTCTGTGCCGCAGCAAATACACTTATAAATTCCGTTTTTTTTGTTGTCGTGATATTCGCCGCTAAAAGCTCTTTCTGTTCCTTTTTTGCGCGTGACTTTAAACTGTTCTGGCGTGAGTTGTTGTTGCCATTCTGCGTCGGTTTTTTTAACTTGTTCAGGCATGATTTTATGTTTGGTTAAGATGTATTTAGCTGTTGAGTGTTGACGGTTAACTGTTGAGTGTTGACGGTTAACTGTATATTCCTAGTTAACTTAGGCTTCCATTAATATTAACCTAATTGGCTCGAAATGAACATACCAGGGAAAATGATTGTCCTTAATAGGCCTCCAGTTTTCCTTGAAAACTTCGGCTTGCAAGTGATAATCTTGGGAATCATTGGGAGGCGAGTGCAATTTGAGATATAATGTCACCCGGTGCGGACTTTCCACAGTTGAGGCGATCCAACAAGCAAAAGTATTTTCACGATCGCACCCGCTAACAAAAATCAGTTGATGAGCCCGAATTCCCACAGAAACTAGAGATTTGGGAATTGGTTCGACTACAGTCAGAGTACAGCCCCAGTCGATCGCCTCCACGAGAGTTTCTGCGATCGGTTTAGCTGCTGAGAAATTCTTGCAGCCCGTCAACTGGGCGACAGTGAAGTTGGGGGGGCGATCGAAAATGTTCTCTTTGGTATCAAAGGCGATCGGCCTTCCCTCGGCCAATACCAAAAGATTTTTGCACACCCGGTAAACTTCCTCTAAATTGTGGCTGACAAACAAAGTAATTCCCCGATAATTAGCCAGAGTCTGCATTAACTCCCCTTCCAGTTGACTGCGTAAGTGAGTATCCAAAGCAGAAAACGGTTCGTCTAACAGCAGCAAATCGGGAGAAGGGGCGATCGCCCTAGCCAAAGCCACCCGCTGCTGTTGGCCCCCCGAAAGTTCGTGCGGGTAACGGTTTTCCAGTCCCGACATTTGCACCGAAATTAGTTGTTCTTTTACCCGAATTTTTTGCTCGCTTTCAGATAAATGCTGCAAGCCAAACGCAATATTTTGAGCAACACTCAGGTGAGGAAATAAAGCATAGTTTTGAAACAAAAAACCGATGCGGCGGTCTTTAGAAGCTACATTAATGCCCTGTGCTGAGTCAAATAAAACCCTGCCATTGACTGCAATTTTACCGCTCCTAGGAGTTTCCAAACCGGCGATGCAGCGCAGAGTCATGCTCTTACCAGAACCCGACGCGCCCAAAATTCCCAGCACTTCCGGGCCGATATCAAAGCCAACATCCAAGGCAAAGCATGAGAGAGGTTTAAAAATGTTTAAACAAAGTCCGCTTTCCGGTGGTTTTGTTAGGTAATTTGTGGTAGAAGAAGAGGCAGCTTTGGGAAAATTAGATTCCAGTTTTTGACTCGAATTTGGTTTGGGCGATATCCTTTGTAAATCCGTCCAAAAATTAACAGCAGTTAGCACGCTCAAAGAAATACTCAGAATAATCAAAACCCAAATAGCAGCTTGCCTCATATCCCCTGCTTCCACAGCAAAATAAATTGCCATCGGGATAGTTTGAGTTTGTCCGGGAATATTCCCCGCTAACATCAGCGTCGCGCCGAATTCACCCAAAGCGCGAGCAAATGCGAGAATAGTTCCTGCTAAAATTCCCGGCCATGCTAGGGGCAACATAATGCGCCAAAAGACTTCCCACTCCGATGCTCCCAAAGTGCGGGCTGCATTGAGAAGATTGGCATCAATTTGCTCAAAAGCTCCCAAAGCAGTTTTGTACATGAGGGGAAATGATACAACTGTGGCAGTAATGGCGGCGGCTTGCCAAGTGAAAATTATAGTTAAGTCGAATTGTAGCAAAAATTGCCCGATCGCCCCATTTCTCCCAAACAGCAGCAGCAGCAAAAATCCCACTACTGTCGGCGGCAAAACTAAGGGAGAAATTAAAATGCCTTCAATCAAAGCTTTACCTCTGATGCGAGTTGAAAGCATCCACCGGGCGGCCGCTATTCCCAGAAAAAAGGTGATAAATGTCGCAATAGCGGAGGATTTTAGAGATATCCAGAGCGGAGAAATATCAAATTCCATCTATAAATACATCTGCGTTAATCAGCGCTTATCTGCTTTCATCAGCGGTAAAAAATCCATAATTAGTTAGTTATCTAACTATGCCAAATCCGTATTTCTGAAATACTATTTTAGCGCGATCGCCCGCCAAAAAGTCAACCAACGCTTTTGCGGCAGCGGGATTGCGGCTGTTTTTAATAACTGCCAGCGGATAAACAATGGGCGAGTGCAAATTTTCGGCAGCCGTTAGCAGCACAGTTACTTTGTCGGAGGCTGTGGCGTCAGTCGCATAAACTATGCCAGCATCAACGTTACCGCTTTCGACGAATGTCAGCACTTGGCGGACGTTATTTCCTAGCACTAATTTTGGCTGGATTTGCTGCCACAATCCAAGCTTAGTTAACATTTCCTGAGCGTATTGGCCCACAGGTACGCTTTTCGGTTCGCCGATCGCAATTTTCTTGATTCTGGCATCTGTCAACTGTTTGAAATCGCTCAAAGCAAAACCGTTTTTGGGAGCAATCAAAACTAGGCGATTTGTCAGCAAATTGCGGCGCGTGTCGTTAATTAGCAGGTTGGATTGCTGCAAAGCATCCATTGGGTTGGTGGCGGCGCTGAAAAATACATCTACCGGAGCGCCTTGCTGAATTTGCTGTTCTAGAGCACCGGAACCACCAAAATTATAAGTAATAGTAAAATTCGGATTACTGCTTTGATAAACAGCTTTGATTTCCTCTAAAGGTTTCGATAGACTGATAGCAGCCGATACGTTTAATGAGGTGCGCTGCGGCGTATCGACTGAGGAAAAGTTATTAAATAAGTTCCAACTAATCAGCAGTGCTAGCATGAAGGCGACTGCGAGAATTAAGTTGGGAATAGGTCTACTTTTTAAGTTCACAGAAAATTGTTTTGAATCTTTTTACTCCTTACCAGGCTCTGCCTGGTAAAGCAGATTCGGAGGCTGTACCTCCAATTTGCCTTCATTTTTTGACGAGGCAGAGCCTCTGGAAATAGGTTCCCAGGCACAGCCAGGGAACCAGTTAATAATTACTGCCGGAACGTTAATTTTAAATCTGCCTATGCTCGCCATTTGACGGAACAGCCTATCGCCTCTGTAGTTGAAGGCTCAACGGGTTGACTGTTGAGCAATTGGTCGATCGCACTCCGCAGATAAGAAACCTGCACCGCCGCCGGATCGTCAGCGTTGTCGTCAATTAAACCTTTATAGCGCAGTTTGCCGTCTTGGTCTAACAAAAAAACCTCCGGCGTTTTAGAAGCCCCAAAACTTTCAGCTACATCTTGAGCAACATCCCGGATGTAGGGGAAGTTGAGTTGATTATTGGCGGAAAAAATTTTCATGTTCTCAAAACTGTCGTCGGGATACTGGTTTGCATCATTAGCATTAATCCCGATTAAAGTAACATCTCGATCTTGAAAATCTGCTTGAAGTTCTTTCATACGATTGAGATACAACTGCACGTAAGGGCAATGATTGCACATAAATATCACCGCGATTGCCCGAAACTTTTCTAAATATCGAGCTAAATGGTGAACTTCTTCGTCCACTCCCGGCAGTTCAAAATCGGGAGCGTAGCCGTTAATGGGAGTACCGGTTGTATCGATTAGTAAACTCATGTTTTCAGGAGGTGAAGAGCAGTATTTGCCAGCATGAAAGATGAAACTGTCAGCACGAATAAAATTGGCTGTTGTTTGGCTTTAGCTTAATTCTAGCCTTGCCAACAGCCTATTGTGATTCGTACTTCGCGATTTATTCCTCGTCTGGCTTTAGCCAACCTTGAGCCAGAGCTTGGTATCCAATAAGTTTGTATGCTAATTTGGCGGCGGTAAATTCTGAGACTACAGAATCTACAATAGGTGCTAATTCCATAATGTCACACCCGATTACTTCGTAGGACTCGAAGATGCGGCGCAAAAATCCGGTGAGGGAATACCAATTTAACCCGCCCGGTTCGGGTGTTCCCACCCCTGGAATTAAAGTCGGATCGATGCCGTCTAAGTCGATCGTCAAAAATACTCGCTTAGTTGTTATGCTGGCAATTGCCCGATCGGCCCAATCCGGTTGAGTAGCGATTTCGCGAGCTCGAATCACGTTTAGCTGTTTTGCTTTAATCAAGTCTGCTTCTTCTTTGCAGATAGCGCGAATCCCGATTTGCAGTGTCGGTAAGCCCATATCGACAATACGCCGCATCACGCAGGCGTGGTTGTGAATCGAGCCTTCGTACTCGTGCCGCAAGTCTCCGTGGGCGTCGATTTGCACGACTGTGAAAGGTTCGTTTGGGTATGCTTGGCGATAACCTTCGACAACGCCTGCAGTGATGCTGTGTTCGCCTCCGAGGGAGATGACAAATTTATTTTCGGTAACTAGCTGGTGCACTGCGGCTTGGGTTACTCGCAGCATTTCTGAGGATGAAACTGGTTGCCTGTTGCGGGTATCGGCGATCGGCTCTTTTGTATAAATTCCGACATCGTAGCAAACTTCGGAGTCCAATTCTTCGTCGTAGCACTCGAGTTGATGAGAAGCTTCTAGAAGTTTAGCGGGCCCGTTTTCGCACCCCCGGCGGTAAGTGGTGGTAGCTTCGTAGGGAATTGGTAAGATAACTACTTTGGCGGTGTCGTAGTCTGGTACGATTTCTGACCCCAGAAACGGTACGACAGCAGTGGAAACGATCGTTGGCATAAGGGAAATTTTAATACAGCAAAGAAGTCAGCAGGTTTAATCGTGACATAATATCGGCTCTAACTGCAAAGGAAGAAGGAAGAGGAATTAACCGCAGAGGGCGCAGAGGGCGCAGAGGGAGGAGGGAAGAGGGTTTGGGATTTATGTCCTAGCGGTTGCCTCGAATTGCGATACGGTTTGTAGTATTGACTTGAGTTCTTTGCAGCCTTGCATTCATCTAAAATCTAAAATCTAAAATCTAAAATCTAAAATCGCATGACATCTTCTACTCCCACTTCGTCAACTGCTGTTGCACCTCAAACTTGGCTGTGGAAAGGCTTTCCCATTTGCTACCAGGCTGCGGGTTCGCAGGGGCCTGCGGTGGTGTTTGTTCACGGTTTCGGTGCGTCTTGGGGTCACTGGCGCAAGAATTTGCCGGCGCTGGCTGCTGATTGTCGCTGTTATGCCATCGACCTCATCGGTTTTGGCGGTTCTGCTAAACCCGCGCCCAAGCTTGAGATTGACTATACTTTTGAAACTTGGGGACAGCTAATTGCTGATTTTTGTCGGGAAGTTGCGGGCGGGCCGGCTTTTTTGGTCGGAAATTCGATCGGCTGTGTGGCAATTATGCAAGCCGCTGTGGATTTTCCCGATATTGCTTCTGGCGTAATTTTACTCAATTGTTCCCTGCGGTTGCTGCACGATCGCAAACGCGCCGAATTGCCTTGGTATCGCAGTTTTGGAGCGCCAATTGCACAAAAAGTTTTAAATGTCAAATGGATAAGTCAATTATTTTTTAAACAATTAGCAACGCCAAAAACAGTAAAAAAAGTGCTTTTGCAAGCTTATCGCCGTCCTGAAGCTGTCAGCGACGAACTGGTAAATATGCTGCTGGAACCTGCTAAAGACAGCGGCGCAGTCGAAGTATTTGTAGCATTTATCAGTTATTCTCAAGGCCCGCTACCGGAGGATTTGTTGCCTCGTTTAAGCTGTCCTGCTTTGATTTTGTGGGGGACAGATGACCCTTGGGAGCCGATCGCATTGGGGCGAGAATTGGCAAAGTTTCCGGCTGTTGAAAAGTTTATTCCTTTGGAGGGAGTGGGGCACTGCCCGCAAGATGAAGCGCCGGAATTGGTCAATCCTATTTTACTCGATTGGATTAAAGAGCGATCGGCATTTGCAAAAAATTAGTTGATTTTATTGGTTATTTGTAAAAAAACATAATACCAGAACCCCGACCACTTCTGCGAAGTCGGGGTTCTAAAAGTCGATATTTTACACGAATATGAAACTCTCAGGGGTAAACGGGCCTTGAATTACAGCAATTTGGTCAGACGTACCAGCCAAATTGATGGAGTTACCAACAATATTGTAGTCAGAGAGACTCCCACGTAACTGAATGCGATCGATTCCCTGCTGAAAATATGGAATCGATGCAAATCCTGTTCCACTATAGTATGTCTTGGTGGCATCACCGAGAACAAAAACATCTCTACCTCGACCCCCAATCAGCACATCGGTTTCATTGCTTCCCGGTGTAGCACTCAATGGATTTACTCCAATCAGGGTATCATTGCCGCGCAAACCTGAGAGTATATCGCTACCATCTCCTCCTACTAAATAATTGTCTTGGATGTTTCCGGTAAGCACATCTACATTGGGAGTACCTGTGACATTAACGAAATTCTCTACAGTAAAATTCAGAGTGCCGATACCGGGTAGATTGTTAACCGCCATACGATTCTGCGACAAATCCACATCCATAGAAGCTGTGCCACTACCTGTAGAAGCATCGATGGTATTAGTCTGTCGCAAAGGAGCAATTATTTGTTCTATATTTTGCATGGTATCTGTACCGGCTGCGCCTTTATCTACAATACCCTTAGCCTTAATGGTAATGGCGCTGCCGAGGGAAAGATAGCTAATTGTATCTGTGCCTGATCCTCCAATTATGGTATCAGTGCCACTACTACCGAGGATGAAGTTATCTAAACTATCTCCGGTAATATTGTCGTTTCCTGCTGTGGTGCTAATACTGTTAGCTGGCGGAGGGGGTGGAGTTTGGTTTTGGGGAGGTAAAGCAGCATTCGTAAGTTGTGCCCCCTGATTTTGGGGAGGTTGGTTGTCCGCTTCGGTCTGATTTTGAGGAGGTTGGTTGCCCGCTGCGCCTTGATTTTGGGGAGGATTGCCAAGTGCATTGATTGAATTAGGAAATAGTTGTGGCATGATGTAATTACCCGGATTATTTTTCTAAGTTTGAAGCAGTTGTCAGGCTAAAGAAATGAATTATCGATCGCCCTTTGAGTTAGTCGCTACAATCATTAAGCTGGTGGAATATGACATTTATCCCTGTCCTAGGATTACAGTTTTGTAATGTGAAGAAATTAGCGTTTTTCTGAATTTTGAGGTACATTACGATCGCCGGGTGGACGCGGTGGAATGCCCAGAATTTTAATCAACTCTGCTTCGGTGACTCCCAACTTTTTCGCTGCACCGGGAATATCTAAACGAGGACGGGGCGGTGGGCTGGGCGGGCTATTATTTTCACTTGGTGGTTCCGGCGGTTTAGCGGGTAGGCCCAAAGCTTCGATTAGCTCGGCTTCGGTGACTCCTAATTGTTTGGCAGCAGCAGCAAAATCTATGCGGGGCGGGCGTCTGCGCTCTTGACTGGGTTCGGGCTGGCTCTGGGCTAGTACAGTATTAGAATTAGCTGTAGCCCGATCGGGGAAACTCAAGCTGCTAAATCCCAGCAGCAAGGCTGTAGCAGGTAATGCGAGCAGTGAAGTAATTTTCATGAGAGTTACGATCGCCGACCTAAAAATGTTTATAAATACATCAAATTCCCCAAACATTACCTGCAACAGTGCGGATGGATTACAGTTTTGTAATTTAAGTAAATCTCTGATAGCCGTATAATCGCAACCGGATAGGTAAATCTATGAATGTTCTATACGTTGAAGATGAAGAAAAAATCGCCAATTTTGTTTGTATGGGCTTGAAAGAACAAGGCTTTGTTGTGGATTATTGCGATAATGGCAATGATGGCTATGGGCGGGCGATGGATAATGAGTACGATGCGATCGTGCTTGATATTGTATTGCCGGGAAAAGATGGATTATCTATTCTCAAACATTTGCGAAAGGCTGGACGCAACGTACCTGTAATTTTATTAACTGCTCGCAATGAACTAGACGATCGCATTGAAGGGTTGCATCTGGGTGCTGATGACTATTTGGCTAAACCGTTTTTTGTTGAGGAGTTAGTTGCTCGGATTTATGCTGTAGTGCGGCGTGCTTCGGGCAGTGGGCAAAATATTCTGAGTGTTGGCCCCGTTAAGCTCGATCGCATTCTCCGAGAAGTTACCTGCGATCGTCATAAAGTCGAACTGACAACCCGGGAGTTTAATCTATTGGAATATCTGATGCGATCGCCTGGGCGGGTACTCACCCGCACGCAAATCCTCGAACATATCTGGGGCTATGATTTCAACCCAAACACCAATGTAGTAGATGTATGTATTCAACGCATTCGCAAGAAAATTGAACCTATCGGCGGTATGGGATGGGTTGAGAGTGTGCGGGGCGTTGGCTATCGGTTTCGCAAACCAGATTCACCATCATGAAACTCCAATCTTTCCGCTTTCGCATTGCTCTATCATCTTCTGTACTCGCAAGTATTGCTCTGATTGGCTTTGGTGTTGTTTCGTGGTGGTTGATTTACGATGCTAAAGTCAAGCGTCTTGATGCTGGAATAGAAACTCAGTTAATCCACGCTACCCGCCCGCGATCGCCCGAATGGGATGCTTATACTGATTCTTTGCCATCACTTTTGGGCATGAATGGGGAAACCACCGTCGCTTTGCTAGTGGCTCAAAGAGATGGTAATTTAATCTACAAATCGAGCCAGTGGCAAGATGGACTTGATGCGAATTCTATCTGGCGATCGTTGCCGCTACACCCTGGTAATCCTGACATAATAGATTTTGAATCAGAACCTCCCCCCCGACCAAATCCACTAGATCCACCACCTCCGGATCGCCTCAATTTATTTCCACCGCCCGAAAGCAGACCCCCATTCGATCGACCTCCACACGATCGACCTCCACACGATCGCCCTCCACACAATCTGCCGCCATTCGATCGACCTCCACAGGATCGCTCCCCATTCGATCGGCCGCCATCCAATTCACTTCATCCTCCTCAATTGCCCAAAGCTAAGCTAGCAACCCAACGTACTACCACCGCAATTTGGCGTGTCGGCGCGATTAATTCTCCTTATAGTCAAGCAGCCATTGCCGTTAACTTGCAAGCTATCGATGGGGAAATGGAATTGATTCGTAATATCTTTCTAATTTCTATTCCCGTAGTGCTTTTACTGGTGGCGAGTGGAGCGTGGGTCATATCGCGGAGTATTCTGTATCCAATTGGGCGCCTCACGATGGCGATCGGGAATGTTACCGTACAGGGGCTAGATCGGCGCGTCCCTTACGGAGCAACGGATATAGAGTTTATAGAATTAATTTTTGTGTTCAATCAGATGTTAGAACGTCTAGAGCGAAGTTTTAAACAAGCTTCTCGTTTTAGTGGAGATGCTGCCCACGAATTAAAGACTCCGCTGGCAATTTTGCAAGGTCAACTAGAACGGGCTTTGCATCAAGTTGAATCGGGTTCTGAGGTGCAGCAAACGCTGAGTAATTTATTGGATGAAGTGCGCCGTTTAAATGAAATAACCCGTAAACTTCTCTTACTTTCTCTAGCCGATGCCGGACGTATGGGTTTACATTTGGTTGAGGTGAATATGTCGGCTTTACTATCGGAAATTGCCGAAGATATGGAACTGCTAGCACCGCATTTAGAGGTACAAATGGCAATTGGTCCTAATTTATATATCAAGGGCGATCGCGATTTGCTGGTGCAGGTTTTGCAAAATCTGGTTGGTAATGCGATTAAATATAATTTACCGAAGGGTTGGCTCAGGTTACAGGCTAACTGTCAGGGAAAAAAAGTAATTGTCAAAATTGTCAATAGTTCTCAGGATATTTCTTTGAGCGAGCGCGATCGTATTTTCGAGCGATTCCATCGGGGTGACTCCACTCAGATCCAAAAAATCGAAGGATCGGGATTGGGGCTAAGTTTAGCAAGGGAAATTGCACGGGCCCACGGCGGCGATATCAAACTAGATGCTGCAATACTTGGTCAAACAGGGTTTATACTGAGTTTACCTGTGGGCGATCGCGATTAACCTTATAGCCGTCAAGCAGCTTGGCTAAGACCTGGGCTAATTCTGAGTTTTAAAGTTAAGAGTTCCCTAGTCAATCATAGGTCTGTTTAGGATTAATGCTCTTGCTGATAAGTACAGCAAAATACCATTACAAAGATGCCAAATAAAATGAGTGCCAGTTGAAAAGTAACGACAAATTTCCTGATCTAGAGTGCGGAATGTAAGGGCTAACAGGAATACCCCTGATGCTGCTAATAGAACAATTGGCTCACGCTTTTGCTGTTGATAGTG
The DNA here is from genome assembly GCF_036701115.1 of Microcoleus sp. Pol1C5. Taxonomy (NCBI): domain Bacteria; kingdom Bacillati; phylum Cyanobacteriota; class Cyanophyceae; order Oscillatoriales; family Microcoleaceae; genus Microcoleus; species Microcoleus sp. Pol1C5. The sequence continues at coordinate 27,100 of NZ_JAUBQE010000020.1, forward strand.
ATATACTCCAAGCCCTAGTAACACTAAAAATGCAGGAGCATAAGAGAGAGAACCGTTGAGAACATTTGTAAATTTATTGCTGAAGTTGCTGACCCAGAAAAATCCTACGAGCAATCCTCCTGCATATCCATATTTCATCCTAACAACTTGACGGCTATAGAGCCATAAAAACGCAAGCTGAAAAATCATAATAGGAATCACATCTAGTAATCTCGCCCATTGTGTCGCAAATGTATGAAATAGGGCACTTCCAATACCAATACTGGTGGCTAAAGTAATCAATATCCAAATACCGGTGGGTACTTGTTGCTGTCGCCGAGCCAATTGAAAAATAGCCCCTGCTGCAATGAGAAAAGAAATATTAGATACAGCATTTAGTGGTTCACTCCATAAACCAGGCATCATACGTTCGCAGTAAAGATCGATGTAATTATTCATCTCATGTCACTGTTCTGGGAGTAGAATCCATACTACAGCAAAAGCGTAAAATTGAGGAAAAAACCTGTCTCAAACTTAATGACTTCCCCCATATCTCCCGATCGCCGTTTTTTAAAATATCGAATTGCCCTGCTCATCAGTATAATCGTGATTATCCCTTTAGGTTACGCAGTGAGATTTTCTCGCGGCCCGGCACCGGAATGGTTCAACGACTCTTTTGGGAGCATAGCTTATGAGGTATTTTGGATTTTGGTGGTAGTTCTGATATTGCCACGATTTTCGCAAATTAGAGCGGCTGTAGCTGTGTGTCTAGCTACCTGCGGAGTAGAGTTTCTCCAACTGTGGACACCTCCGTTTTTACAAGCGATGCGAGCTACTTTACCCGGAAGGCTGATTTTGGGAAATCACTTTACTTGGTCAGATTTTATCTCTTATTTTGTGGGGAGTTTTTTAGGTTGGTTGTGGGTGCGATGGCTTCATTTCACTTGCTTCCGCTTGTAAGTTGTACTGCATTTAAATTGTAATATTTCTCTGAAAAAATCCAAAATGGTCAACTCCTCTCCCCATCTCTCGAACGCTATAGACAATCTAGATGCACAAAAGCTTGATGATATGTTGCGGTTATTTTAACTTTAGCTAGGGGCGATCGCGTTAACTTAGAATTGAGAGTTTTTAGGAGTTGAAGTGGGAGCTATATTTCCGCGATCGCGCCATAGCAACAACGGAATGCTTAACGTTCCTAAAATCATCACAGTTCCAGTCAGTATCCAAACTAGCACACGATTTGGGCGATAATCACCTCGCTCAATTTGCCAGAAAACTCGATTATAACGCCATGCTGCTAAGGCAATCACCGCAATCCCCAAAACGACCAGACTCAGCCCTAAAGTTTCTGAGTTGAAGAAGGGAGGGGAGGAAACTTCTTGCTGAGTCACTGTAGCTTGAAATTGACGGAGAAATAAACTGAACCGACTGATGGCAAACCCAAAACCAATTAAAGCGAGTGAAGTTCGTAACCATGCAAGAAACGTGCGTTCATTTGCCTGATGTTCTCGCTGTCGGTCTATTTTAGGACTCTTGTGCATCAACTCTACCTTTATAAAATATCTTAAGCTTTCCCTCGTTGATTATTGTTTCAGTTTAGATTGGGGAGGGAAGTATCGGTATTGCGATCGCGATCCATCATCACCAAAAAAGATAGTATCAGTAAATCGACAAAAAAGCGATAGCCTCCATCTCTATCAACACAAAAGAAGAGGACACAGCAATGCTGTGTCCCTACAAATACCCCAGTTAAAATCCAGTTTAAAAAGACTTAGCCGCCCCGCCGGACTGAGCCTTTTTATCCAACCAATCCTGACCCAATCTGATTGTCACATCCGACTGCAAAGAACCGGTACTCTCCACCAGCACATCTCCAAAACCCAAAAACTGGCGAATCGCTTGAGCACCTTTAATATCGCCCTGTTGAGCTACTAGAGTAGTTACCTCCAGCGGTTCGGGCCAAGCTTTATAAACCTGAACATTCCGATAACCGGCTTGAGTCAGAGTATTGACAAAAGCTTCAACAGCCGATTGATCTCCGGTACTATCTTGAATCGCCACATTCAGAAAAGTCGAATCAGCATTCTCAATTTGCCAAGTATTTTGGCCGAAGTCAAAATGTTCTGCCACCAGAGTTTCGATGGCATATTGGTCTGGCAACCAAAAACTTGACTTGTAGTCCTTAGCATCGCTAAATTTACCGGGAACCATCAACATCTGCACGCCAGCGCGATCGGTTTGAGTAGCAAAACCAGCCAAAGCTACCAATTCTTCTATACTCAAATTGGTGTCAAGGTGAGACTGAATCACCGATAAAATCTTCGGTAGTCGAGACAGCAAGCCTACATTTACTTCCTGTTCCACAAAAGCCCGCATCAACAATTGTTGGCGCTGCACCCGCCCGATGTCGCCCAAATCGTCGTGGCGGTAAAGCAAATATTGCACGATTTGTTCGCCGTTTAGTTTCTGCTTGCCGGCCTTTAAATCTATATATAAATGCTGGCTTTCATCGGTATACTTCATGTCTTTAGGGACATTAATAGTAATGCCACCAAGGGCATCTACCAAACTTTTTATTCCATGAATATTAACTGTGACATAGCGGTCAATTCCCACACCGCCCAGGAGTCCACTGACTGACTTCGCTGACGAAGCCGGGCCACCGTAGTAATTAGCTTCGTTGATTTTTACCTCGCCCCTGCCTTCAACATAGGTACGGGTGTCTCGCGGAATGGAAAGCACGCTTAACTTTTTATTTTGAGGGTCAAACCTAACCAACAGCATGGTATCGGTTAAGCCCTTAAATGAGTTTTCCCAAACCTCGTGTCCGACATTTTTGTTGACACTTCCTTCGATGTCAGAGGTCAGAACTTTAAGTCCTAAAACTAAAATATTAACTGGCCGAGTCAGCTCCGGCATCTTCATGCTGAGCTTTGCCATGTCGCCTTGAGAAAACACCGCCGCTTCTTCAGGGCTCAACTTTTGTTGCTGAAGCGGCGTTGTAGAAAGGGAGACGGCTAGCAACGCTCCGGCGGTGGCTGAGAGCATTGCTACTCCAGCCAAACCAAAACCAAAACCCAGCCAGCGGCCTCGATGGGGCTGGGAAGCTTTTTTGGTTGCAGGTTGAGCAGTTGATTGTTGGATAGGGTCTTGATTAGGAATTTTTTGAGCTGGCACTGGCTTCCTCACACACAACAAAAATAAAAAAGATAATGGCAATATGTAGTATCAAGCTGAAGACGCAATCAATCAATAGGGTAGGGGCTTAAAAGAACCCTAAATTATGATAAATGTTTGCCTACTACTTGCTCGGCTACGCGACTAATTCCGGGCAACCATAGCGGTTGACGCTTCCAGAGGCGAACCATCAGTCCCAGAGCAACGACGAAATAGCTGGTTGTTAGCAGGCTACTCATTAATAACATGGGAAGTGTCGGAGATTCCGCAGAAATCGCTCCAGCTTCTAAAAGAATATGTCCTAAGAGCCAACTAAAAGCAAGGGCAATTGCCAAGCGGCTGACGGCTTTGCGTTCGGGGCTGCCCTGACGGCGGTAAAGAGTCCACAGGGCCGGGAAAAAGCCGATGACTGGGATCATTAATACAAACAGACTGGCACGATCGAGTTCAGGATTTTCTAAGGGATCTGTATTTTTCATAATTCGCTACTCAAAATTTGCAGAAGGTCGGATTTTGCACACAAGTTATTTGTTAGAGGCAAAATTTATATCCTAAACCAAAATTCGGAGATCCGGGCTGGTGCGCGATCGCCAAACTTGTCTGTCAGAGGTAAAATTTTTCTCCCCTCCCAATCTCGCGACCGATCGTTGGCAACTTTTCGACCCGGAGACCCGTATTTTGATAAACTGGATACAGCACAGCAGACAGGAGAACAGACTTAGCCATGACCCAATCCCAAAAATCAATTGTTATTGCTCCATCCATATTATCAGCCGATTTTAGCCGTCTTGGAGAAGAGATTCAGGCGGTCGATCGAGCTGGGGCTGACTGGATTCACGTAGATGTGATGGACGGTCGCTTTGTTCCTAATATTACTATCGGGCCGCTGATTGTTGAGGCAATTCGCCCGGTTACTACCAAGGTGATCGATGTCCACTTGATGATTGTGGAGCCGGAGAAGTACGTCGAGGACTTCGCTAAGGCTGGTGCTGACATTATTTCGGTTCACGCCGAGCATAATGCTTCCCCTCACTTGCACCGCACCCTCGGCCAAATTCGGGAATTGGGCAAAATGGCTGGTGTGGTTCTGAATCCTTCTACGCCTTTGGAGTTGATCGAATACGTGCTGGAACTTTGCGATTTGGTGCTGATTATGAGCGTCAATCCGGGCTTTGGCGGTCAAAGTTTTATCCCGGCTGTTTTGCCGAAAATTCGCCAGTTACGCAAAATGTGCGACGACAAGGGCCTCGATCCTTGGATTGAGGTGGATGGCGGTTTGAAGGGGAACAATACTTGGCAGGTTCTGGAAGCGGGCGCAAATGCGATCGTCGCTGGTTCTGCTGTGTTTAAGGCGAATGATTACGCAGCGGCGATCGAGGGTATCCGCCACAGCAAGCGCCCGACTCCTGAGTTGGCGGCTGTTTAATCAAAAATTCGATCTTGTCCGGCGAATTACCCACAATCAAAGTGGTTTGTAGTGATGACTTTAGTCCTTATTGGCTCAAAGATTTAAGAAAGGACTGAACCTCACTACAAACTTATTATGATTAGATCGCCTGACTTAATAAGTAAGCCGATCTAGTTCATAGAAAATTAAATTTTGAAAAAGGCGATCGTATATTTTGACTCCTATCAAGTCCGATGCAAGATGCAATCGGACTTGATATCATTTGGTTAAACTACTTACAGAATTGCAAAATCTGCAACATTAATCAGCCCTGTTGACACATTGCTGAGAGTTGCTAAAAGTTGACCGGAACTGGTAACTCGGATCGAAGTAGAATTATTTTCTACCGCAATGCTCAGTTGCGAGAAACTTAAACCGCCTGTCAAGCCGATCGCATCGCGACCATCTTGAAAGTCTAAAATAGTCTCGCGGCCGAAGTCGATACCTAAGATAAAGCGATCGTCCCCAGTACCTCCAATCAAAGTATCATTCCCCTCATCTCCAAATAACCAATCGTCCCCAGCACTACCCAGTAAACTGTCTTCATCCTTGCCGCCATAAATAGTATCGTTTCCAGCATCACCGTTGACGGTATCCTGACCTTCATTGCCAAACAACAAATCGTTGCCCAAACCACCACACATCTGGTCTTGACTGCCAGCGGAGCCGATCGCCAAAGGGCTGCCAATATCCCCGTACATAGTATCTTCTCCGTCGCCACCACAGAGAGTATCGCTGCCCTCATCCCCAAACAGCACGTCGTTGCCCAAATCTCCTAGGGCCAAATCATCACCCTTACCGCCTCGCACTGTATCGTTTCCATTACCGCCAGAAAGGGAATCTTCGGCTGCTTGCCCGTTCAGGTAATCATCGCCACTGAGGCCAAATATCAAATCGCGACCTGTAGAATCGATGTCTAAAGAGTTAAGAGTACCACCGTATAAGGTGTCGTTACCCTCATCGCCAATTAAAGTATCGCTCTGTTTGTCTCCAAAAATTATGTCGTCATCTTTGCCACCGTAAGCAACATCTTCGTTCTCGCCCGCAAAAATTAAATCATCTTTAGCACCCCCATTGAGGTAATCATCGCCCTCATTGCCAAACAGCACGTCGCTATCTTTGGCAGAGGGAAGAATGGCTATATTTCCTAGATCTATGCTGAGGTAAGATCCGCCATAAATATTGTCATTGCCAGTCAAGCCAAACTCCAAGTCGTTACCATTTAAGCCGTTGATTTTGTCATTGGTAATCGAACCCTCCAGAATGTCGTCGCTTTCTGTACCGTTGGTGGTGCTATTTGTTTGGTTGGGGCCGCGAATAGCAGTCTGGCTGGGAAAGGTTATCTGCTTGCAAATGCAATCTTCGTCTTGAGTTTCTGGCGTTGGCGTCGGAGTTTCCGTTGGAGTTGGAGTTGGCGTCGGAGTCGGAATCGGAGTCGGAGTCGGAGTTTCCGTTGGAGTCGGAGTCGGAGTCGGAGTTGGAGTTTCCGTTGGAGTTGGAGTCGGAGTTGGAGTTGGAGTCGGAGTTGGAGTCGGAGTTGGAGTCGGAGTTGGAGTTGGAGTCGGAGTTGGAGTCGGAGTTGGAGTTGGCGTCGGAGTTGGCGTCGGAGTCGGAGTTTCCGTTGGAGTCGGAGTCGGTGTCGGTGTCGGAGTTTCCGTTGGAGTCGGAGTCGGAGTCGGTGTCGGAGTTTCCGCAGGAGTTGGAGTCGGAGTCGGAGTTGGAGTTTCCGTTGGAGTTGGCGTCGGAGTTGGAGTCGGAGTTTCCGTTGGAGTTGGAGTCGGAGTTGGAGTCGGAGTTGGAGTCGGAGTTTCCGTTGGAGTTGGAGTCGGAGTTGGAGTCGGAGTTTCCGTTGGAGTTGGAGTTGGAGTCGGAGTCGGTGTCGGAGTTTCCGTTGGAGTCGGAGTTGGCGTCGGAGTTGGAGTTGGAGTCGGAGTTGGCGTCGGCGTCGGCGTCGGTGTCGGAGTTGGTGACTCCAAGTCGTCATTTACGATCGTACCTATGCCCGTCCCTTTGGTAATAGTTGCATTGACAGCGGTGCTGAGGTTGACGTTAAATGTTTCGTCAGTTTCAAACTTAGAATCGCCGTTGACAGCAACAGTAATGGTTTTTGTCGTTTCCCCGGCATTGAAGGTGACGCTGCCTGTGACCGCGGCGTAATCGCTATCAGCAGTGTTAGCAGTACCGTCTGACGTGGCGTAATTGACGGTGACGGGCAAGCTAAAAGCTGCTGAGAGAGTGGCAGTAAAGGTGGCGCTAGCAGTACCCGTATTTCCCTCGGTAACAACTACATCATCGATCGAGATACTAGGAATATCATCATTGGTGATGGTAGCAGTGGCGCTGCTGGTGGTGACAGTCGAACTTTCCGGCGCTGCGGTCAAATTTGGATTGGTGAGGGTGACGGTAATTGTCTCGTCAGGTTCAACTGCGGTTTCGCCCAAGACATCCACAGCAATAGTTTTAGTTGTTTCGTTGGCGGCAAAGGCGATCGTCCCTGTGGCGCTAGTAGCCCCCGCAGCATTGATATTATTGTAGTCTGCGCCGTTGGTTGCGGTGCCAGCGATCGCATAATCTACTGTACTCGCTACCCCCGTGCCGCCGCTGCGAGTGACGGTGAAGGTAACGGGTTGAGTGCCGGAGTTGCCTTCTGTTAAGGAACCTGTGGCTGGAGTTGTGAGTGCGATCGCATAAAAAATCGAGTCATTGGCTGCAATAGTCACCGTAGCATTGCTGTTGGCTGGTGCGATCGCATAATTCCCATTTCCCAAATTCAATCGCAGCGTTTCTGCCAACTCCGGTATAGCGTCATAAACTGGAGTCAGAATCACATCCACAAAGCTTTGCCCGTTGGGAATAGTGACCGGAAAGGTACTGCCCAGATTGTAGTCAGCAGCAACAGCGGTGCTACTGCCATCAATGGCGAGATTCACCGTCAAATTACCGACTGTGCTATCACTGCGGCTAACGCGGAAAGTGCCTGGATCAATAGGAGTTTCAGAGGCTGAATTATCCGGCGCGGTGATGCTCACAATCTGCTGTACTTCAACAGCGCCGATGTCAACAGCACTGCCAGAAGGCCGAGTTAAGCCACGCTGATCCGTAGCAGGTGCGATCGCGCTGTTACCCGCATCGATCGCGGGACTACCTGCATTCAGTGCGTGGGTTTGCGTAGGACCGCCATTATTTGCCAGCGCTGCCAAATTCGGGTTAATGGGAGTGGCAGCAGTGCCTACTTGGTCGCCGCTAACGCCATTCGTGAAGCCAGTAGCGCCGCCAATTCCAATTAAATTATTGCCCTCACTTGTAAATGTGCCGTCTACATCGGGGTTTAAAACAGTAGCCGTGTTTCCAGCAATGATGGTGTTGCGGACATTTGCCGTCAAGGTATTGAAGATGCCGCCGCCTTGGTTTGTTGCACTATTGAGAGTAAGAGTGCTACTTCTCAGATCCAGCGTACCGCCATTTCTGATCGCGCCAAAGTTGGTTGCGGTGTTGCCAGAAAACGTGCTGTTGGTAATGGTTGCCGCGCCCTCGTTGACGATCGCACCTCCATTTTGTGCAGCCTGATTACTGTTAAACGTGCTGCTGGTCACACTCAATGGCTGGGCGTCGTTTCTGATCGCACCGCCATTACCCGCCGAAATGTTGTTAGTGAAAGTGCTATTGAGAATGCTCAGCAGTTCGCCCCCGCCTCTGTGGTAGATAGCGCCACCACCGTCAGCGGTGTTTTGTGCACTATTACCAGTAAAGGTGCTGCCAGTAATGTTTACCCCACCGCCATCGATCAAGATGGCACCGCCACCTTGACTGTTCGCATTCGCTGTGTTTTCGATGAAAGAGCTGTCAACAATGGTGAGAATACCGCCACCGTGCCTGATTGCGCCACCACCGAAACTGTTGACTGTATTGGCAGTAAAGGTGGAACCAGTTATTGTCACTGTGCCGCTGGTGTTGAAGAGGGCAGCGCCTCCTCCAGCGGTGTTGCTCAAAAAGTTAACGTTGGTAAGGTTCAGGGTAACGCCGAAGCCGTTATTAATCGCACCGCCGCCGCCACCTGTATTAGCGTTAGCAAAGGTGAGGTTAGAAATGCTAACAGGGCCGGTAGTAGTGGTTAGTATCTGCACTGCGCTGTTACCGCTAACTGTCAAGGTAGCTGCACCTGGGCCGTTCACACTGACGCTTTCATTAATAGTTGGTAGTGTCGTAGCGAGGGTAATTGTGCCCGTAATGCCAGTCAGGTCAATAATATCTGCCCCTGGAGTAGCATTCGCTTGGGTAATCGCATCTCGCAGCGATCCTAAGCCGGAGTCGTTGGTGCTGGTGACTCCAAAAGAAGCTAAAACGCGATCGTAATTTGCGATCGCCTCTTGGGTGAATGCTAAAGGTGTCTCAATCGAACCAATTGTTACTTCTAAATCCCAGTCACCGCCTAATGCAGCACTTCCTGTCAGGTTTTTGGAAGCAGCGATGTCTGCACCTGTGAGTTGATTGAGGCGTTGCAAGAACGATCGCCCCGCTATCGGTGGGGCGATTTCTGCCGCCACGTTGCAACCGTACAGGAGGATATCGGCGTTAGGGGTTAAGGCTTTTTTCCACTGCTGAAGTCGATCGGCATATTCGTTTAGGTTTTCAAAATTTAGCTGAATTGACCCCAGTTGCAAATTTCCAGGCCCGCCGTGAGAAACAATGTGAACAGCGTCCAGATCGCTGTAGCTAGCTAATAACTCTGTAATTTGCTCTACTCCATCCCCCGCCCGATCGAGGATAAATATCTCTTTCTTTGGTTCGGCGCTTGGTGCAAGGCTTTGATAATCTTCAACGGTTGGGTCAATGACAACTATTTGCGTAATTTTTTCCATGATCGATTTTCCTCGTAGATGCAAAGGAAATGGAGCTTAAAAGCGGCGATCGTCTTGCCAAAAGAATTCAAATTAGTATTGACAAATAATCATTTGAATCCACTAGCTAGGTTTGGGAAAGCTTGTACAAGGCAAGATATAATGCTTAAGTCATAAGCAGCTTAGAGTCTTACTAAGACAACACAAGGAGCAAATTTGTTCCCAATCGCCAAAATTAATCAGTAAGTAAATATAGCTATCAACCCGATCGCGCATTCGAGCCCCGACTTCTTTAAGAAATCGGGGCTCTGTTCTGTTTATTCAGGTGGGCTTTCTTATTTCGAGACAGAGGCGAGAATGCTTTCCATCTCAGAAAGCTCGATCGCCCCGGAGAAAGTTTGGCCGTTCATAATAAAAAATGGAGTGCCTTCAATGCCCAGTTGTTGAGCGAGTTGCACGTCTTTGGCAATGGCGGCTTCGGCGGCGGGGCTGTTGCGATCGGTGTTGAATTTATCTAATTTTAGATTGAGCTTTTGGGCGATCGATCCGTACAATGGTTCGCCTAACTCTTTCTGCCCTTCAAACAAAGCGCTGTAATATTCCCAAAATTTCCCCTGCTGTTGGGCAGCCCAAGCTGCTTTAGCTGCTGGCAGGGCTTGAGGGTGAATTGAAGTCAAGGGAAAATGCTTGTAAGCTAAAGTAACTTTGTCTTGGTGTTTTGCCATAAACTGCTTGACAGTATCGTGAGCGCGCGCGCAAAACGGACATTGAAAGTCAGAGAATTCTAAAAGTACAATTTGCTGGGAAGGTGATCCCGTGCTCGGAGAATCTCCAATAGCAGATTTGGGATTAGTTTTCATCTCCTGCAAAAATGACTGCTGCGCTGCTTTGAGAGACTGCTGCTGCTGTTGCTGGTACGCTTGTACCGACTCTAAAATTGCTTGCGGGTTTTCGCGGATAATCTGCAAGACTTGCTCTTTCAACTTGGGATCGACTGAATTGCCAGCCGCTGACTGGGCGGGGGAACAACCGATAAATACCAGGCAACCTACCAGGAGTGCAGCAAAGCACAAGGCTTGCTGGCTGCGGAGTTTTCGCCAAATAGTGGATACGTTCATATTTTTTTTCTGATTCACGGCAACACTTAATCGTACATTTAATTTTGCGGAGTGTCAGGTATACTGCTGTTGACTGCTGTCGAGCTATTTTTAGCTTTGACCAATAATTAGTCATTGGCACTCGGTAATCCGTAGTTGGTAATTGCTAAGGGATGTTAATCTCTCTAACAGCTACGAGTGCAATAATTAAGATTTCAATCATCGGGATTTATTAAGTATTATGTCTCCTCGAACTACCGCAATCAAAAAGGTTTGTAATGAGGAATTGAGTCCTCATAATATTCTGAGAACTTGACTCCTCACTAGAAACGCGATCGCGGTTATTTTACAGGAGTAGATATAAAAGATAAAAGGACGATCGCCCAGGCGATCGTCCTTTTATTTCCTGCCGGCATTATCCGCTTTTAGGCTTGGCTGAATCGAAGATTATTTGCGGTTGTTGAGCCATTTAGCAGCAACTATTCCCAAAATACCAGCAACAACTGGATTTCCCAAAAACTTCATCAAACTCGGCTGTTCGGCCAGCACTTCTCGGAAAATATCTGGGTGATTGTGATAGGTAAACGAGGCCAGCTTGGTAACATCGTCAGCATTCATGCGGCTGGCGTGGTGGGTAGAAAGTCCTAGCTGCTTTTCCAATTGGCGATCGTCCAATCCTCTCTTGCCCAAATGCTTGAAGAATTCCCGCGCTACATCGTCGCGTTCGTTTGGCTTAATTTGGGCGATCGCCTTTTGCAATTCCGGTTCCAACTGAGCCGGCGGGAGGGAGTCGTGATTCAGGGAACGCCCGAATAATTGTTTGCGCTGAGCCGGCGAAGTTCTCTGAGCAAAATCGTCAAAGTTTTCGTAATCTTCACCAGTTGTCTCCGGCATCATTTCTCGATCGCCCTGGGCTAAATCGTTCATGATTTGACGCTTGTAATTATCGCTGCTACTCATGGTAACTCTCTTCCAATCTACACAACATTTCAGTCTTAAATTGAGATGCTTTCGCCTTCAAAAAACTGCGGAATATTAAACCGCCACGCGGCTATCATTTAAGCTTGCTAACCAGGTCAAGACTTGTATTCAATCTGATTTGATTGCTGGTCGTACTTAGCAGTCAAAATCAGTTTTTTGTCAGGAGCGTAAACCAAAACACTTACATCCTGATTTGGGAAATTGCGGTGAAAACCTTGTGCTAAAGATTTTGCCAAATCTTTCACTTCTGTCGGGCGGACTTGCGGGGTAATAACAACTCCCAATTTGTTATTGTCGCGAACGTAAGCATCCTGAACCAGGCCCTTAGCGGTCTTTGTTACCCATTGACCAAAATCTTGACCTGCGGCGGTATTGCCACGTTCTAGCTGCGCGTAATAACCCTGACTGCCACCAATTGCTCCAGGTACATCACTCGGTTTTTGGGCTGAAACGCTGGGCGCGCAGGCAGTCGTAACAGCCAGCATTAAAACCAAGAGTAAGCCCGCAATTATTTTGCGACTCTGCTGCAATAAACTCACCTTTTTTCCTCCCTTCTGAAAACAACTTGAATACTTGAAAGGGTCAGGTTGCTCGACCCTCTCAATTACTATTAGGCTTAGTCTAGTTTCTTTTTGAGCTCATCTTTTACATCTTCGATCGCGTGACCAGCTTCAGCTTTTGCCTGCTTGGCTTTGCCTTCTGCTTTATCCTTCGGGTCGCCAGTAACATTGCCTAGGGCTTCTTGAGCTTTGCCTGCGATGTTGTTGCCAGTTGCCTTTGCTCTATCTTCATTACTCATTGGTTTCTCCCTATCTGTATCTAATTTGACGTTTTTTACTTAATGAACTCATCATAGGTAACTAGGAGCGGCGTTGCACTCTACCTCTAGGAAGAAAGAATAAATAACAAATGGAATAGAAAATATGGAATATGGCATAGGGAACAGTTATTTGCAGTCTTGAACTAACTGCGACTTTCATACTTAATTATTTTTTTTTTACCGTTTCTGCTGGCTGCAATCAAGTATTTTTGTAAAAAACTGTTGGAGGGTCGCGCGTGCGTGCAAGACTATTTTTTTGAACCCTAAAAAATTTATAATTTTAAAATTTTATTTAACTTTGCCTTAAAAAGACGGGTGTAGGCAAGACCCGATCTTACCCCCACCCGAAAAAAAACTATTAGTTTTAATCTACCTTGTGATGACATTCTTCATCTATTTTGTGCTGAAGTTCTTCTTTCAACTGTTCTACAGCGCGCATAGTTTGAGCATCTTCTTTTTTTTGCTGACCGAGGGCTTTTTCTGTTTCCTCACCGAGCAATATTTCCCGCGATTTTGGTAGGGTGACTTGATTTTCGCTACCAATGTGGGTCGCGTTTTCTTCAGTATTCATTAGTTTTTCCCCTATTGTTTGCAAAAATTATTTTTAACAAGGGTACTTAGAAGTTAACCTTATATCTATCATAAGGGAAATCACGAAGACTTCCCTCTGTCTGAAGGGAGATAGGGGCTGGTGAAGAGTTCTGAGTTTTGAGTTTTATAGTTAAGATAAATTACGGAAAGTTCCATTAGCCCCAAAGGAGATAGCTGAAGGGGAATAGTGCGTGAGATTGCTTGCTGAGTCGCAAGGTCCGGACAGTGAATGAGTTGGCGAAAGGGGAGGAGGGGGGAGAATTTTTCTGTGGCGCGATCGTCCTAAGTACCTTTTGTAGTTTGTTTGATGAGGCTGTTTCGACAGCTTTGACATACTCCCCGACCGTCGCGGATGGAAATTCTAATTCATGGTTCATCGAAATCCACTTGCTATCTCAGGGTGCATCGTCAATAGTAGAGGGGGCATTCTCCCCACGCTTTCCCTCTTTAGAGGCGGATTCTCCTTGCCCAGAGATACCGTTTTGCTGCTCCATCCCTAGCATCTTCAATCCCTTTTTCACGATAATTAAAGTCAGTGAAGGAGTCGCCTCCTCCACTGCTCTCCAAACCAGAACGTGATAGTTGCCCATGATTCCGCTCCTCAATAAAACGGTTGTTGTCATCAGTACGTTGTTACCAACATATCGTTTTCCCACGCCCAAAGGCTTGGTTCCAGCGGTGGCTTAGGTTGAGCACTTTTGCAGCTAGATTTGTGGCTCTTTCGTAGTTACTAGGCTAAAATATTAGTAAATAGTTGGTATCAAAGTTAATTATGAAAAAGATAATGACCAAACTGCTAAACCTACCCGGAGTTATAGTAGAAGACAGCCGGCAAACAGATGAAACATTAATTTTCGATAGTTCAAGTAGAGACAAAAACGGCAATCTGCCCACACCGTGGTCGAAGTAGTCATCGTCTTCATCAAAATCAGGAACATTTAGTTAAAGATTTACCGATGGCGAATCGAGAAGTAGTTTTAAGAGTAAATGGGCGACAATTTAAGTGGGACAATTATGAAAAACCTTTCAGTGAAACCTTGATGTTTGTAGCCAAACGTCGAACTTTTACTAATAAATATGCACTAATGAGTTCCTAATATACTATCCATAGCGACGTTAATAACCTAGTTAAAAATAATGGCTCAACCAATGAATATGAATAAGTCTGGTCAATGGTAATGTTTATAACTGAATAAATCATGCCTATTTATGTATACAACTCAAACGGTTAGGTATAGATAAAATTAGTTTGGTTAAAAGACAAGAAAAATTTATTGTATTTTTGCTAGACATAGATACGCATAAGCTAGGAGGGCTAGTGTCATCTCGAACACACTCAAAAATAGAAAAATCGATGCGGCAATGGGGTAAAAAAGTGTTAGAACAGATAGAATAAGTAAGTATATATATGAGTGGCAATTATAAATTATTAGTTAGTGCGAAATTTTTTCCCAACTTGTGACGTAACAGTGGACAAATTTCATTTTACAAAAATGCTGTATGAAGAGTTAAATCAAGCGAGGATTGACAAAAACAAACGACATAAGCCTTAAAAGTTAAGGAAAAAGCTAAAGTATTTACTAGCTTAAAAGGTAGTAAATATATCTTATTAAAAAGCGCAGTTAAATTATCAAATCAACTTAAATAAAATTTAACTCAGTAAAATAAGCTTCACCGTGATTAGGAATAATGCACTAATTAAAGGAATAACTTCACTCCTTATTTGAAAATAGTAAAAACGTAGGGTAAGGAATATTGAAACTAATACATTGGATTAAAAAAGCCTATCAATACTATCGGAATAGTGTCGCACCAATCAAACGGTGGTTTGGGGAAATAGTCGGGTATTTTGAACGGCGAACAACCAAGGGTATAGTAGAAGAAATTAATAACAAATTAAAATTGTTAAAGGGTTGTGGATTTGGCTTTAGAAACTTTAACTATTTTGAAATTAGATCTGTGATTAGCGGGCATTTTCCTAAAATAAAATTTTAGCATAGTAGGTACGAAAGAGCCAAAATAAAAAATTTTGGGAATCCCAGTACCACAAACTTTCTACTTACAACTTTCTACTTATGGAATTGTTCAAGACTGAAGTATAGACGATTTATGGGAGGAAAGCTACTCTTCGGCACATATTAGCCGTATCATCTGTTGTTTAGTTCACCCTACTTCATGCAGTTTCACCTGAGTTCGGCTAACTCCAGCCAACTCGCAGTAATTGAGCAGCCTGCACGTTACTCATTGCGGCTTCCCAAATGTCTTTTGCACAATAGCTGTAAAAGTTACGAACAGGCAGAAACAATGAAAGCTACTGGTAAGGTGTATACAATTGATTTGGCTGGAAATCAGTATCAAAGCCCTCGCTACTTGCAAAGTCGGGCCAGGATTAACTCCCTCATCGACCATTATATGTCATTGGAAGTTTTGAGCGATCGACTTTCCGATCTGCCCCAGCAATTTTCCGCCCCGCGTCCCCGCCCTTGGGAGCCCATAGATTGGCAAGGAATCAATCGCGACCAAATTATTGGTGTCAAGCCAGAAATCTTTTTGCAAATTTTGGCAAGTGCGGCAGAAATTGAAGCTCCCATCCGCAGCTACGGTCGAGAAAGTTGGTGCTACTTACAGCATATTTACCCGCAAATGGCGCGGTTTATGGGAGGAATTTTTGATGCCAATGGCAACATCCTAGAGATAGGTGTCTGGGAAAAAGAAGAACGCCAACATTGCCCGACATTTAGGAAAATTTACCAGCAACTTACAGCCGAACAACTGCAAGTTAAACCCAATTCTGTGAAGGGCTGTCAATCTACAGGTGACGCTTGGCAAGATACCTATAAACACGTGATTAGTCGCCTGAGTACCGAGTGGGGAGCTACTTCTGTTTATTTATGGTTGATGGTACACTCCACTGGAGCGTTGCAACAGGCAATTTCGCAGCCTTTACAGGATGAGATAAATCATTTGGCTAAGTTTTGGGGTTTCAGCCGCTGGGCCTTCTCCCAGAGTTACTTCAATCAACTGAAAGGCTCTACCAAAAACCTAATTGCTTTGCTGAAACACCATCAGATTGAACGCACGCACGGTAACGATGTGTTTAATACTTCACTCAGTCTCAAACAGCTTTCTTTGGTGTTGGAATTGACTTTTACATTCACGCGAGTGATGGTGCGTTTGCGGCGCTGGAACCGCGAACTCAGTCGCAGTTATCTCAGACATTTGTTTGGTACAGCACCGATGGTTGATGCACCGCGCCATGTCGCTTAAATCTGAGATATTGCACGAGTTTCATGAACAGGCAAGATGCCTGTTCCACAAGAGTTAAATTATAGATAAATCATGCAAAGTACGATCGACCTTCCCGACAATCTCCCCCTGACTGAAGCCGATGTGAGGATAGAATTGGCGATCGGACTCGATCAGCTAATTTCCTAAACTGTCAAGTTTTATGGTTTAGGTTCTGGTTCCCACTTACATATAGACTCTGGCTTGAGAGGACAAGTCTTGGGTGCGATCGGATTTCCGCTGAGGTAGAGCTGCTTCAGATTAGTCAGCGATACTAGCGGTTTAATATCGTTCAGAAGATTGTTGTTGAGGTAAAGAAATTCCAGTTTAGTCAAGGATACTAGCGGTTTGATGTCTGCGATCTGATTGTTGTTGAGCCTGAGCGAAGTCAGGTTAGTCAAGGATGTTAGCGGTTTGATGTCTGCGATCCGATTGTTGTTGAGCCTGAGCGAAGTCAGGTTAGTCAAGGATGTTAGTGGTTTGATGTCTGCGATCTGATTGTTGTCAATTTCGAGCACATTCAGGTTAGTCAACGGTACTAGCGGTTTGATGTCATCTATTTGATTGTTGCGGATGAAGAGGTGTCTCAGATTAGTCAAGGATGCTAGCGGTTTGATGTCATCTATTTGATTGTTGTCGAGGCTGAGAACCTGGAGGTTAGTCAAGGATGTTAGCAGTTTGATGTCTGCGATCTGATTTTCGTTGAGCATGAGCCCAATCAGCTTAGTCAAGGATACTAGCGGTTTGATGTCATCTATCTGATTGTTGCTGAGGCCGAGAACCTGGAGGTTAGTCAAGGATGCTAGCGGTTTGATGTCGTCGATCGGATTTTCGTTGAAGTAGAGCCAAGTCAGGTTAGTCAAGGATACTAGCGGTTTGATGTCGCTGATTTTATTGTTGTTAAGGTTGAGATCCGTCAGGTTCGTCAAGGATACTAGGGGTTTAATGTCGCTGATTTTATTGTTGTTAAGGTTGAGATCCGTCAGGTTAGTCAAGGATGCTAGCGGTTTAATGTCGCCGATAGTATTGGTGCCGAGGTCGAGATTCGTCAGGTTAGTCAAGGATGCTAGCGGTTTGATGTCGCTGATTTTATTGTTGTTAAGGTTGAGATCCGTCAGGTTTGTCAAAGATTGCAAGGGTTTGATGTCGTTGATTTGATTGGTGCTGAGGACGAGTTCCTTCAGGTTAGTCAAAGATTGCAAGGGTTTGATGTCGCTGATTTTATTTCTGTTGAGGACGAGACGAGTCAGGTTAGTAAAGGATTCTAGTGGTTTGATGTTGCTGATTTTATTGTCAATGAGGAAGAGATCCGGGAGACTTGAAAGTTTTTGATTAGCTGCATCGCACTCATTAGTCCCTGCTTGCTGCAACAGCACCTCAACAGTATGTTTAGCTTCAGGACTCAAAGCAGCTTTTCCTCGACACCAGTCAGCAAATGTTCGTCCACGGTTTCCAGGTTGCGGTTCGGAGACTAACGCGGAAGGTTTATTGTTTCCCGTTTGCGTCTGTGTGACTAATCTGGAAGGTCTATTTCCACATGATGCTAGACCGATCGCACTTAAAGCAATTACTATCAACCTTGATAAATTCATATGTTTCTATGCAACTATAAATTTCATCATCTTGCATCTCTAATTTTCTGAATAGGCAATGGCAGGTTGGCAAACTGTCACGGCACTGCCAGATAGTTCTAAAATAACTGTGATATTAAACTAATAGCCAATAACTTTATCTGCACAAACTCAGGAAAATACCTTATGAACGGCCCAGCATCTTACGCATCATCTCAAATGACCGATCGCGATCGCGCTAACCTCAGCAAGTTAATCGATTACAGTTCCATCCAATCGATACCCGAATTTTGGGCGATCGTCAAACAACAATTCGGTCAAACCGTCGCCCTCCACGACCCCCACAGCCAGCCCGAAATCAAACTCACCTACACCGACCTCTACCAGCAAATCCAGCAATTCGCCGCCGGCCTCCAAGCCCTCGGCATCGAACCAAATCCAGGAGAAGCAGTCCCTCCCCGCGTCGCCCTCTTCGCCGACAACAGCCCCCGCTGGCTGATAGCCGACCAAGGTATCATGATGGCCGGGGCAGCCAACGCCGTTCGAGGCGCCACCGCCGACCCGGAAGAACTTTTGTACATCATCCAAGACAGCGGCAGCACCGCCTTGGTAGTCGAAAACCGGGCATTACTCAAAAAACTGCAACACCGCCTCCCGGATTTGCCCATCCAACTCGTCGTCCTCCTCTCCGACGAAGAACCGGAAACCACCCAAACCCTAAGCACGGTCAAATTTTCCCAAGTCATGACCACAGGGGCAAACCGCCCCCTCAAACCCACCAAGCACAGCCAGCAAACCCTCGCCACCCTCCTCTACACCAGCGGCACCACCGGCAAACCCAAAGGGGTCATGCTGACTCACGGGAACCTGCTGCACCAACTCACCACCTTGGGCACAATTCTCCAGCCCGAAGCCGGCGAATCTGCCCTCAGCATTCTGCCCAGTTGGCACGCCTACGAACGCAGCGTCGAATACTTCTTGCTTTCCCAAGGATGCACGCAAATTTACACCAATATTCGCTATTTCAAACAAGACTTTAAAACTTACAAACCCCAGTACATGGTCAGCGTTCCGCGCATCTGGGAATCGATTTACGAGGCAGTACAAAAGCAATTTCGGGAACAGCCACCTAACAAACAAAAATTGGTTAATTTCCTGTTATCTTCCAGCCAGCAATACATCGAGGCCCGCCGTATTTTTCAAGGATTAACTCTCAGTTTGAAACCTGCTTCTGCTACTGAAAAACTCATCGCCCGCATCAAAAGCATTCTGTTGTCACCCGTACACGCTCTCGCCGAAAAATTGGTTTACAAAAAAGTCAGGGAAGCTACAGGGGGACGTTTTAAATGGGCGATTAGCGGTGGCGGTTCTTTGGCCGCGCATATAGACAATTTCTTTGAAATAGCAAATATCGGCTTGTTAGTGGGATACGGTTTAACCGAAACTTCGCCGGTTTTAACCGTCCGCCGCCCTTGGCACAATCTTAAAGGTTCCGCAGGACAGCCCATTGCCCATACGGAAATTAAAATAGTAGACCCAGAAACCAGACAGCAACTGCCCACAGGCCAGCGCGGTTTAGTCTTGGCGCGGGGGCCACAAATTATGGCAGGTTATTATCTTAATCCCCAAGCGACTGCCAAGGCGATCGACCCCGAAGGCTGGTTCGACACCGGCGACTTGGGCTGGCTGACACCGGGAAACGACTTAATCTTGACCGGGCGGGCCAAAGATACGATCGTCCTCAGCAACGGCGAAAACATCGAACCCCAGCCCATAGAAGACGCCTGCGTCCGCAGCCCCTACATCGACCAAATTATGCTAGTAGGTCAAGACCAGAGATCCGTCGGCGCCTTAATAGTCCCCAATGCAGAAGCCGTGCAGAAATGGGCAGAAACTCAGAATCCCCCTGTACACGAAATTGACTGGAATAGCAAGACAATTCAAGATTTATTCCGCAAAGAATTGAACCGAGAGGTGCAAAATCGCCCTGGATACCGCGCGGACGATCGCATCGGCCCGTTCCGGTTGATTCAGGAGCCATTTTCGATCGAAAATGGAATGCTGACCCAAACCCTGAAAATTAAGCGCCCGGTTGTGACGCAACACTACCGCGATATGATTGACGGGATGTTTTGAAATATTCGCAGGACTTGGGGAATGGAAAAGAAACAATTATCCCAACACCCAAGTCCCGAGTCCGAGTCCTCAGTCCTGGGCTATTAGTTCATTTTTACCAGCTAATGACTCATGACTAATGCCTAATTCCTAATTGACAAGCAACAACTTTATGGAACCACAATTACTCTTGAAGCGATCGATTAACGTTAAAGTCGTCGTTACTCCCCGCTGGAAAGAAGAAGCTCAACAGCAACTCCAAGCCCAAATCAACCAAATAGACTCTCAGCTACAACAGTTAGAAATGCAAGGGCAGCGGATGATTTCAGAAATCAAACAGCAAAATCTACAGCCCCCAGGCCCGCAAATAATGCAGCAAATAGAAAACATTCAAGTGCAGGTGAATCAAAGAAAAAGCGAACTGCTAGAACAGAAAAACCAAAACCTGCAACAGCTTCAGCAAGTGCAGGTGCTAGACCTGGAACAAGAAGTGAGTCAAGGTCAAATTGACGGCACGTTCACTGTCGGGGTCGGAGAAAACTTGATTCAAAAAATGCAAGTAGAAATTCTCCTCCGCGACGGCATAGTCGAAGAAATTCGAGGTGATATTTAGAAATTGGTAAGTGGTAATTGGCGATCGGTAATTGGCAATTGATTTTGAGTCAAAATTCACACATCAAGAATGCGAGAAACTGGCATAATAATAAGTATTGCCGGTGGCCGAGCGCCAATTATCAATTGCCACATACCCATTACCTATTACCAACTCAAAAGGACTTTTTACAGATGATTCGCGAAGTTTTCATGCCAGCCCTGAGTTCGACAATGACAGAGGGCAAAATTGTTTCCTGGGTCAAATCCGCCGGAGACAAAGTAGAAAAAGGCGAAACGGTGGTGGTGGTTGAATCCGACAAAGCCGACATGGACGTGGAGTCTTTCTACGAAGGCTATTTAGCAATAATTATCGTACCTGCAGGCGAAGTTGCTCCGGTGGGGGCGGCAATCGCCCTGGTAGCAGAAACGGAAGCCGAAATCGCCACAGCTCAGCAGCAAGGAGCCGCCGCCCCAACTGCAGCAGCCGCCCCCGCTCCCAGCCCCGCTCCTGTGAGCGCAGCTACATCGTCAGCAGGTTTGCAGCAAAATGTCAGCCGCCAAAACGGCCGCAGCGTCGTTTCTCCCCGTGCTCGCAAGTTAGCCAAAGAATTTAAAGTAGATTTGAATTCTATCAAAGGCAGCGGGCCCAACGGTCGCATTGTCGCAGAGGATGTGGAAGCAGCAGCCGGCAAAGCCCAACCCGCTCCGGTTCAGCAACCGGTAACAGTCCCCGCAGCACCCGCACCCGCACCCGCAGCACCCGCGCCCGCAGCAGCCAAACCCGCACCCGCACCAGTCCCGGCGATCGCACTTTCGGGTCAAAAAGTACCGATGAATGCGCTGCAAAATGCGGTGGTGCGGAATATGGAAGCAAGTTTGAGCGTGCCGTCTTTCCGCGTCGGTTACACAATTACTACTGATAATCTCGACAAACTCTACAAACAAATTAAGTCGAAGGGCGTCACGATGACGGCTATGCTGGCGAAGGCTGTAGCAGTAACTTTACAAAAACATCCTCTGCTGAATGCTTGTTATGTGGAGTCGGGAATTCAATACCGTGCTGATATTAATGTGGCGGTAGCTGTGGCGATGGACGGCGGCGGTTTGATTACGCCGGTGCTGCAAAATGCCGATCGCCTCGATATTTATTCGCTCTCGCGCACTTGGAAGGATTTAGTCGATCGCGCTCGCACCAAGCAGTTGAAGCCTGATGAATACAGCACGGGAACTTTTACTCTTTCCAATTTGGGAATGTTTGGAGTAGACAAGTTTGACGCGATTTTGCCCCCGAATCAAGGCTCGATTTTGGCGATCGGTTCTTCGCGGCCGCAAGTAGTGGCTAATGAAGATGGTTTGATGGGAGTTAAGCGCCAAATGCAGGTAAATATTACTTGCGATCACCGGATTATTTACGGTGCTGATGCGGCGTCTTTCTTGCAAGATTTAGCGAAATTGATTGAGACAAATCCTCAGTCTTTAACGCTTTAGAAATCGTCCTAAATCTCCCTTTTACCCAAGGAAACTAAAAGGGAGATTTAGACCATTTTTTAACTAAATCTCTCATTATCTAATATAGACAAACTTTGGTAAAGCAGATAAAATAGATAAATGATAGACTGATGTTATGGCAGGATTGTCTGGAGCCGGTGGCAATTGGCAAGTTATTGATGAAATAGCCGATCGGGATGTCGTCCAACAACAAGATAAGTTATCATGTGGCCCTGCTTGCGGTGAAATGCTCCTTGGCGATCGCGGAATTAATGGTGCGAACCAATCTTTAATTGCCGCTGAAACTGGAGTACCTGTCAATACTGAAGATTTAGCCATCGCACTCAATACTCTGGATACAAACAGTTCTAGATTTTGGTTGGGCGGTACTATGTCTATTCCTGGGGCAACAAATTCTGAAATAGTTGAGGTATTAATTAGCACTGGTTCTTGGGCTGCTATTTTGTGGGAAACTTTAGCTGACTTAGGGCATATAGTCATTGTTGATGGACTCGACGATACAGGAAAAATTCTGATTCGTGACCCTTGGAATGCTACAAAATATAAAATGGAATTAGAAGAGTTTTTAAATTACTGGAACCTTCAAGCAGTTTACTCATTAATACGATGAAAGTGCAAGTTTTGTCTATTCAACCTGCGAGCGAACCTAATACTCACCAGGTTTGGGTGTCAGTTGGTACGGATACACACAAATTTATTTTTACAACAGAAGTCAATAAAGTGGGAGAACAGTTACTTCAGACTACTCGCGGCGATCGCACTTTTTCAGAAGTTTTCCGATTTAATCAGCGGGTAGCGATGAATGTGACAAATCTCGTTGTTAAATGCTACAATCATGAAACTATAAATCTTCCTGCAGATGTTGGCATTTTTGTCACTCCAGAAACAGCTTTATCAAAGCAAAAGCAATTTGAAAATAGCAGTTTAGCAGACACTGACTCACAACAATCCAAAGCAGTCGAGCGAGAAACCCGTCAAAAAGCGATCGCGATTGTTGAGAAGTTACCGGAAGCTGTACTTGATGAAGCCGTTAAGTTTCTCGAATCTTTGTATGTTAAGGGCGAGCCCGTCGAGTAGCGATCGTACTTTTTGTTGTGAGAAATTCAACCGCGTTTCGCACAGTGTAAATATACAGTCAACCAATAACTAATTACTCGATCGCACAGTCAAAACTTGCGGCGGCGTCGCATCCGGCGGATACAAGAAATCCACCTGCACCAAACGGCGTTCCCCCGGCTTCATATTCAGATTCACCAAAGGTTCCCCCTGCTGTCCCCGGCGCTGCACGATGTGAATGTAGCGCGTCAAAGTCTTGCCCCTATCATCATTAAACATCACCCGCACCGTACCTCGGAAAAATATCCGATTTTCAGGAGGGTCATAAAACATCAATCCCCCCGATTCTGTATTTGCTTTAATCGGTGTTTGCATTTTAATACTAACAGATTGGGTTTCACGAGATTTGTTGTAAAGGGGAAAAGTTAAGTTGTATTGAATCCCGTAATTACCGTGAGCAAAATAAGCAGTATCAGGATAGCGAGCTAACATTTTAGCACTTTGAACTTGACCCGTTCCAAAAGTACCCGTATCAGTAGTGCTCAAAGCATAAGAAAATGACTCGCCGCGCTTGGGAATCGTTAAATAATCGGTTCTCGAATTGTCCGTAATTTTAGCTTGCCACTGGGAACCTTCAGCTACTCCAGCTACGCGGCCGTAAATTTTTTGCACCGGATTTTCGCCTCTGGGAGTTGGTGCTAAATCTCTCGGTCCCGCTAAACCTTTGGTATTTAAAATATTTTCCCACTGTTCTAATGTGGGATATTGCTCGACTCCTCCTTGACTTTTAGGAGCAAACATTGCTAATGATGCTACATAAACCGAATTGCTGCTCGACATTCGCATCAAAGTCGATCGACCGTTGGAAGCAGGCGTGACATTCCCCACAGGTATCGGCAAATTCATCAGCATTCGGCTCTCATTGGCGGGAATCTCGATCGCAGCCGGCAAAATGGCTTGTCTGTATCCCCGCAGCACATCGCTCGTGATGCGGCTTCCAGGCCCCGCAAACACAGTGCCAAATCGATTCTCTAAATACGACGGCAAATCGACAAACAAAGCATCCGGCCGAGTTAAATAAGTCGCTCCTTGCAAGACATTTAAAGTAACAGGTTCCGAGTTGGGATTGTGGACAATTATGCCTTGAAATAAGGTGCGAGTTTCGGCGCGATTTTTAGCTTTGGCGATGTGGTGGGCGAAGATGTCAAATCGGCCTTTGAAGGGAAAGTTTAAGTGTGCAGAAGGTACTTGTTTGGCTTCTTGCGGAAATGTGGAGAGCAAAATGCCTTCAGTTTGCACAACTTCCGGGCTGTTGCTGTTGAAAACCGGGATGCTGTCGAGTTGTCCCGGCAAAACGCGCACTTGCTGGGGCTGCATGACTGTGTTTAGCGGGGCCGTTGTCTGCGGTTGTGGTAAATCCAGTTCGTTTTCCGGTAGCGGGAATTCTCGCTCGATGATGACTTGTTGGGTCGCAGGTGTCGGGATTGCTTGAGCTAAGGGTAGAATTGGCAAAAACATTGCTGTGAGCGCGTTTAACTGAACTTGCAGAAGATTGCCTTGACGCAAAGCAATCGACACAAAACTTTACCACAAGTTGGTTGATGTTTTTGGGGATTTTTGGATGTTAGGTGAATGTTTGCGGTAAATTGGGCGGCACAATTTAGGGCTTTGGAGAAGTCGCGTCCAAGGAAGGCAATGTAGCGAGCCTCTTCGTCTCGATCGACTACACCCCCAGTATACAAGTCCGGTACAACCGGACTTGATATGACCAATTACCAATTCCCAATTCCCAACTTGCGTTATTTCTGTTTTAGGACTACCAACGTAATGTCGTCAAAAACTTTATGTTTGTCAATATGTTGCCGCAGATGATCGATTACTGCTTGTCGAATTTCTTCAGCCGTTTTGTGGCGATTTTCTTTGGCCACTTGGCACAATCTTTCTATGCCGTAATACACTTTATTTATATTTACAGCTTCGGTAATTCCATCTGTGTAAAGCACTACTACATCCCCTGGATTAAGATGCACTTGAATTTGGGAAACAAAACCCGAAATATCTTCCTCTAATCCCAGGGGAAAACCGAGTTCCAGTGTATCGATCAGTTCGAGTTTACCATCAGTACGGACTACGATAACTTCTTCATGTTGACCGCTGAGGCTGAAGTTACTATCTTGATAATCTAACAAAGCCAAGGTCATGTTTTTAGAGGAGTCGATGCGCTCGATATTGGCATAAAGGGTGCGGTTTAACACATCAAGAAACTTCACCGGATCGGTTTCGTTCATTTGTTGGAGAGTGCGGACGGCGGTTTGCGCCATAATCATTAATACACCACTTTCTAAACCATGTCCCGTAACATCGCCGATGCTAATTTTTACCTTATCATTTCGGGTTAGCACGTCGTAGTAGTCGCCGCCAACTTCATCGGCAGGTTGCATATATCCAGCTATTTCTAATCCTTTAATTTGATCGAGTTCTGATTGTTTGGGCAAGATCATTTGTTGCAGTCGTTTAGTGACTTCTAACTCAGCACTGAGGCGGATGTTTTCGGCTTTAAGCTTGTTGTTGAGGGAGCTAATTTCCTGGTTTGCTTGGGCGAGTTGGGCGGTGCGTTGTTGCACTTTATCTTCTAAAGTTTGATAGAGACGGGCATTTTCGATGGAGATCGCAGCTTGGGCGGAAATGATGTTGAGAACTTCTAGGCGATCGCGCGTAAAAGCCCCCGCTGTTAAATTATTTTCTAGGTATAAGATGCCTACCAACTTACCTTGATTAATCAGGGGGCTACACAAGATAGATTTAGGTCGCTGCTGAATAATATACGGGTCAGATGCAAACCTGGTTTCAGTGGTTGCATCATCGATCGCAACAGTTTCTTGCGTGCGTTCTACATAATTAACCAGCGAGATAGGAATCTCTTGACTTTCAGTCGCTGACTTGGAGATTAATTGACATCGTTCACCCGTACATTGAGCTTCAATTTTCCACTTACCTGCTGGGTCAGGTATGAGGAAATAAAATTTTTCTGCTCCGGCGTTTTCCAGCAAGACTTGCATCAAATTCGAGAGTAACTTATCTAAATTAACTTCCCCTGAGAGCGCTTGGGAAGCTTTGATAATTGTTGATAAATCCAGCTCGTTTGCACCACCTGAACTGGTAGAAGTGACAGTGGTTCTGGTCTGAACAATCATTTCGTCTCTTCCACTCGTCAGGCTCTTTTTCCTGCCGACGACTGGTGCGAGTAATTCAGCATGGCGCTCTTCTAAATCTTTAACTTTTGCCTTCGCTCCCCAGCGAATATAAGCATAGTAAGCGTCTATCATGTAGGTACGCGCTACTTTCTGACGACCTAAAGTTAAATAAAATTCTGCTGTTAGTTCATTAGCGAGGGCTTCATCCTGCACATATCCATTTTCCTTGGCTCCATCAATCGCCCGGTCGTAATATTCCATTGCCGAGAAAAATTCACCCAATACGCGGGCTTTTTCTGCTTCTACTAAGTCATACTTATGCTGGTAATTGACAGGGCAATGGAAAGCCCAATATTTCATTTTTTGTTGATTTTCTTCTACTTGTTTTAGATATTGTTGCTGTTTAAGATTGTTCCCATTATCCTCACGAGCGTGCGTGTTTCCATACTGAGCAACTAATGCAAGCGAATAGTAAAAAATATGTTCCGCAAACAGAATTATGTTACGAACAAAATGGGAATATTGGGCAGCTAATTCAGCATTTTCTAAAGAGTCCGAGTAATCTTTAAAAAGATAGCACAAACGAGATTTAAAAAAATATATGTACAACAAATATATTACATTATTTTCTTTAATAAATAGTGGCAATTTTTCTATTTCGTTAAAAGTATTGCCAATTAATTCGCATTTATTTTCAGCCCCTTCCCTAATATTAGATACAGCTTGACCAAATATTTTCAACAAATTTAACTGGTATTCCTGCTTAAACATATTGACAAAATCAATATATTGAGCCAACCTCTCAGCCACAAATTCAAGATGTTCGCCAACAAAAAATAAGTGAGCGCAGTAGAAGTCAGCCGTATGACAAGCAAATTCTATATCGCCAACTTCTAGACCATCTTGAATTGCCTGACGCAAGGGTTCTATAGTATTTCTACTATGTTGCTTCCAATGTTGGATAGTAATGCAATATGTGAGCAATGCTTTACAGCGAAACTCTTTGGCATTCAGCTTATCTAATACATTCAAAGCTACTTGACCGAGTTGATAACCAAAATCTATGTCTGGAATTTGCCAAGTTACGATTCCACCATAGTTACAGTAGGCATAAATAGCAGGGCTAGAATTTCCATATTTACTGGAAAGATCGATCATAGTATACAGAATTGGTAGAGATAGCTTGGCATCTCCAAAACAAGCAGGAGGCCATATTAGAATTAAAATCTGCATAGCCGCCAGCTTGTAGGGATCGGTCATTTTTGGCAGGCTAGCTAACTCTTCAATCTTGAGTTCTTGTGGGGGTGATTGACTCAGGGTCACTCCCAGCATTTCCAGAACTTGCAGTCCGGTATCTAAAGCAGATTGAATCTGGTTTATAGCGAGTTTAAGCTTAATTTTCAGTTCGTATAACTGGACTTGTTTGAGGATGGTTTTGGCTTTTTGGAGAGCGCGATCGCACAAAATTTCCGCTCGTTCTAAATTAGCATTAAGATATTCGGCTTCCGCTGCTTCCAAATAGAAGGTAAATGTCAGAGCGTATCTACTTTCCCAGCTATCTTGACTCAGGAGTGCTATACCTAAATTCAAATAATTAACAGCGGCTTCATATGCAGTCGCTGCCTTTGCTTTCTGTCCGGCGATCAGGTTTAATTCAGCCAACTCATCTTTTTCGGACTGATTAGTTAGCAAATCTGTGCCAAAATTTAGTTGGTTAACCAGAGCAAAAATATTATCTTTTCGCTCTTGCTCTGTTGTATTATTCAGCAACAGTTGACCAATTTTCAGGTGAGTTGCTTTTTTCTCTGACTCTGGAATCAAAGAATAGGCAGCTTGCTGCACTCGGTCGTGCAAAAATTTGTATTCAACTTTGATATCCCGTACAGATGCCAACTCTTCCTGGGCAAAGACTAGAGGAATTTTGTAATTTTCAGACAGCGGCAGAATCAAACCAGCTTGCAGTGCTTCCCACAAATGAGCAGCCGTCGCTAAGTTTGATTCTTCATTAACAATTGATAAAACTTCTAAATTAAATTGGTTGCCGATACAAGCCGCTAGTTTTAATAATTTCTGGGTTGTTTCTGGGAGTTTGCGAATATTGCGGGCAACCAGTTCAACAATATTTAAATCTGCAATACCTATTGCTTGGATTTGTTGGATGTCCCACTCCCAGCGGTCTGTATCTACTTGATAAACCAGCAGATTTTCCGAGTACAGCGTTTTGAGTAGCTGGGTTAAGAAAAAGGGATTGCCTTGGGTTTTATTAAACAGTAATTCAGAAAAAACTTTAATTTTGTCTGAGTTTACGCTGGCATCGAGAGTGTCGGCGATTAATTGGTTGACGCTATCCAAAGCCAGCGCCTGAATGGTGATATTATTCACCACCGTTTCATTTTCTTGAATTTTTTCTATGGTCTGAATTAAAGGATGAACGGGACTGACTTCGTTATCTCGATAAGCTCCAATCGTTAATAAATATTTGCTATTTGGGTCAGTGACTAAAAGTTGGATTAACTTTAGAGATGCCGAATCTGCCCACTGTAAATCGTCTAGGAATATGACTAGCGGGTGTTCGGGTTGACAAAAAACGCGAATAAATTGTTTAAATACCCGATTAAATCTGTTTTGCGATTCCGAAGATCCCAGTTGAGGAACTTCCGGCTGTTTATCGATAATTAGTTCGATTTCGGGGATAACATCAATAATAAGTTGACCGTTATTATCTAGCGCTTTTAATAAGTTTTCTTTCCAAATAGCAATCTGTTCGGAACTTTCGGTTAATAGCTGACGGACTAATTCTTGAAATGCTTGGATTAAAGCTGCATAGGGAATATTGCGCTTAAATTGGTCAAACTTACCCGCAATAAAATATCCCCTAGCTGCTAGAATTGGTTTGTGAACTTCATTGACGATTGAAGTTTTACCAATCCCGGAATAACCGGAAACTAACATCATCTCGGTGGCACCGAGGCTGACTCGTCCAAAAGCATCTAGAAGAATTTGGACTTCGGTTTCTCTACCATAAAGCTTCTGGGGAATGAGTAATTGGTTGCCGCGATCGCGTTGACCGATGGGAAAGTTTTCTATCTTCCCAGTAGTCTGCAATTGCTGCAAACAAGTTTCCAGGTCAAATTTTAATCCCGCCTCACTTTGATATCGGTCTTCCGCATTTTTGGCTAACAGTTTCATGACAATATCTGAAACCGCTTGAGGAATTTCTGCTACCTCTTTAGGTGGGACGGGTTGTTTGGCAATATGACAGTAAACCAACTCCATCGGATCGGTGGTAGTAAATGGCAACTGGTTGGTCAGCATTTCATAGAAAGTCACTCCTAAAGAATAGAAGTCGGTGCGGTAGTCAATGGCTCGATTCATCCTCCCCGTTTGTTCGGGTGACATATAAGCGAGAGTCCCTTCTAGCAAGTTGGGATTGACAATAGTTTGCTGTTCTTTGGGTAAGGCAATCGCAATGCTAAAGTCAGTTATTTTGACTTCCCTCGTTTCGGGGTTGATAATGATATTGCTAGGTTTAATATCTTTATGTATAATCCCTACTTGATGGATTTCACTGAGCGTTTCTACTAACGAAATCGCCAGAAGTAAAAACTCTTGTAAGTGAATTTTTATGTTTTTCAATAATTGGCTAACAGATTGACCGCCAAAGTCTTCTAAGATTAAAGCAAAGCTATTCTCATAGTTAACCAGGTTATAGGGCTTAACAATTCCTGGAACGTCTAATTTTTTGGGAATGGCGTATTCTTGTCTAAAGCGAGTAATCTCTTCAATGTTCGGATATTCATCTTTAATCATCTTGAGAATAACTGGCTGGCGATCGCGCTCTCTGATTCCTCGGTAAACAACTGTTCTATCTCCTTCATAAAGCGTCTCTGCAATTGTGTAGCCGGGGAAAATAATCATATTTTTACTTTTTTTGTTTAAATATAAAAAGACTAGAGGTCAGGGTGACCTAGTTTAAAGTAGCTTTGACCTCTAACCTTGTTAAATATATTACCGTTGCTCTCAGATCGATTTTAATTCTTTCTGAAAGTGAGGGTACACCTTTTCATCGAACAGATCCTGAATCTCCTGAGACCGCTTCTGAGCCACTAATTCCTGATAATCCTCCCTCACAGGCACGTTGTAGCTAGCTTGGCGGCGTCCTATAGCTGGCAACCATGTTGTGTGCAAAGTTAACCCAAAGTTGAGAGAGGGATGACTCAGTTTCCACTGTGGCCCCTGGTTGAGATCCCAAGCCTCGAAAATCCAGATCTCGTAGGTATTGTTCAACCAAACAGTGCAGGTAATGTAACCATCCGTTGAACTGTTACCATCACCGCGCGGTATAAACTGGGGCGAAAGACCGATACAACCAGGAGGAAATTCATAGGAATCGGCAATCTTCATCGATTCAGTTGAAGAAGTATCCATACGGAACAAGCTACTTGGTCTGCCTTCTGTTTTGGCAATTTTGAGCAATTCCTCTAGTGGCACTTCTCTGGATGGATAGTCTTTAAAGAAATCAACCATGAACTTACTGACTAGATCCTTCCAGAGTCCCAAAGAGATCCAGTAGATATTATCAAGCTTCCCTGGCGGCATGGTGGGATAGAGAGCCGAAGGAAGTCGGTCAAGGTAAGCATAAAGTGCTACTCCCCAGGTACACTTGCATTCTTCGGCGTCAAGGATGAATTTCTCTGGAATCACCTTCTGTTCAACGATTTCTCCAGTTTTTCCGTTAATGACGTAGCGTCCGACGCGACTGATGTCCATCTCGCTCTGTTCCATTCCGTGTGGGCGAGGTAACTTAGGATCGTCGAAATAAGGAGAGTCATCATAGGCACGTATCCATTCAGACACATCCCAGGCACAAGTATGTGCTGCATGAAGGGTAATCAGTTGTTCGGGATTGTCGTAATCTACGAGAAAGTGGGTAACCTCTAGGGGAATTTCTACTTTTTGGACAGTCACCGTCGGTACGTCCTCCTTGCGATCGCTAACTCCAGATTTTTGGCCTTTGGTTAAGCGATCGCGAGGTACGAGATATACAGGAGTTGTTGCTAACTCCATGACATCCAGTTTTTTTCGCAAGCATTCTTCTAACCTTTTGTTTTTCGGAAAAGGGTTGTTAATTATCTGCTCTATCCCTGTCCTGAAAGAGGTATCCACAATTATCACGTAATCTTTAGAAAATCCAATTTGGTGAATGCTTTGCTTAATTTTTACGGGCGAACCATCAGGCAAGACTAGCTGCCATCGCTCTAGTTCTCCTTTACCATCCCAGCGAATTAGATAAATAAAATCTTCTGGAAGCTTAAATTTTTCCACATAAGTTTTAGCTGGTGGAAAAACTTTCTTTACTTGTTTCGCTAGTTTATTTGCCGTATTAGTTACGATGCCGAGAAAAGTTTTTAATGACATACCATAATTGACCGTGAACATTTCGCTTTTGCGAACGTCAAATACGGGGTGGGCAGTGCTAAGCACGGGTGAAAAAGGAAAATTCAGGCACTGCAAGGGAAAATTCAGCTCAATTTCTCCTCGCCACTCTTTGTTCCAGCCTATAGGAGTTGCCACCTCAAGAGTTTCCGTATCAATTTCGTAATGACGACCCGCATCATAGGCAACTAGCAGGCGTTCTTGGGAGTCCCCAGCAAATTTCATTGGCAGGAAAGCAATACTTAAATCGTTGCGAGAACCAAGACACCAAGAAAACCTGATGATGCCATGATTGCGGAATTGATACTTAGCATATTTTTCACCAGGCTGGGTTGCTTCATCCGCATAGTAATCTGGTGGCCTGATAATCCGTGTAGTTAATAAAACTTCACCCTTTTGCTGGAAGTCCAGTCGGTAAATCATACCGTCGCCGCTTAAGAATGAGTCTCCATTTGTAAAGGGAAGACCTCCTGATTCAATGGTTCCGACTGGTGCAATGATAAAGACATGACCCTGTAAGTCATCTGGTAAGTCTTTCTCACCCATCTTGGTAATATTTAGTTTGATGTCGGTGAGTTCATCCCGTTTAGCTTTGACAAGCGATTCGGGAACTGGGGGACAGCCGTCTGTTACTGCTGGAGTTGGGTTTTGAGTTGATTGGTTCATATTACTCCTTATGACAACGTAAGATCGTCTTGTTGAATAACCTTGTATTGAGCGATCGCTAATAGACCTCTCCAGAAAATAGAGAATAAGGCAGGCTAGACGCCCACCCCACAAAAGTTATGGGAGAGGTCTAATAGGGAATTTATCAAGCAAAGTGGGGGTACACCTCATCTTCAAACAACTTTTTAATCTCTGGATCGTTCTTATCTACTAGATCCTGGTAATCCTGCTCTACTGGGATCTTGTAATTAGCTTGGCGGCTGGCAACCTGTCGCAACCATGTTGTGTGCAACGTAAACCCAAACTTGAGGTCGGGATGATGTAATCGACAGAGAGATCCCTTTACTAGATTGTTAGCATCGAAAATCCAGATTTCATTTTTGTCTTCAAAACAAACGGCACACACGATGTAACCGTTCGTCGAACTGTCGCCATTTCCACGCGGTACAAACTGTGGTGAGAGCATCATGTACCCACAAGGAAACTCATAGCGATCGGCGATGAGCATTGACTTTGTATGCAATCGAAACAAGCAAGGTGGTATGCCCTTCTTAGCGAGGTTGAGAACTTTTGATCTGGGAATTACTTGATACTTATAATCCTTGTGTAAATCAAAAATGAATTTTGTCATTAGTTGTGGCCAAAGTCCAAAAGAACTCCAGTAGATGTTTTCCATCTGTCCTGGAGGCAAGCCCGTAGGCAGTCGATCGAGATATGAGTAGAGATCTACACCCCAAGTACACCTAAAGTCCCAGATAACTTTTGACTCAATCAGCTTTCCTGTATCTCCGTTAATTACATAACGTCCCATACGGCTGATATCCATTTCATCGTGTTCCATACCATGCAGGTAAGATGGTACAGGATCATGGGGTTTGTAGGCCGAAACATCATACTTCCTGAGCCATGCAGAAACTTGCATTGCACAAATATGTGCTACGTGAAGTATAATCTCTCCCTGGGGATTATCATAATCAACTAGAAAGTGAGCAGCTTGGAGTGGAATCACCACTTGTCGCACAACAACTTCAACTTCTTTCTGGCTCGATGCTGGAGTTTGTTTTGCTTTCAGGTCTGCTCGACGCACAATGTAGAACTTAGAATCTGGACAAGCCGGACGTTCGAGTAAGTGCCTCAAAAGTGTTTCTAGTTCTTTATTATCTGTAAAGTAACTGTTTGTCACTTGTGACAGTCCAGCTGTAAAAGCCGTATCCATCAAGACTACATAATCTTTAGTTACTCCTATTTGATGAATGGTTTGTTCAATCTTGACTGGTGAACCATCAGGCAGTATCAGCTTCCATCGTTTGAGTTCACCGACACCATCCCAGCAAATCAGATAAGTGAAATCTTCCATTTCTATCTTAATTATATTTTCAAGCAAATTTACCAGCTTTTTTAATTTATTTGTAAATAAAATCAAAAAACGAAGCTCTTTTTTCTGAAATACATCTGAGATCAACTCAGTCACAGATTTCATTAACCTAAATGGCTCAGCTTTTTCATAAAATTTATTTAGATTGTTGAGCCAAGCTATGTCTTCTATGAAAGTCTTTGCTGATTTCCCATAATTAACCGTAAACATTTTACTTTCGTAAGCATCAAAGGCAGGATGAGCAGTGCTAAGAATACTTTTGAAGGGAAACTTTTTTGCATTAATCGGAAAGTTTACCTTATCAAGTTGTCCACGCCACTCTTGATTTGAGCCAACTGGTGTTACCACTTCCAGGGTGTCTGTATCAATTTCATAAGGACGACCTGCATCGTAGGTAACTAGCAGACGCTCCTGTGAGTCCTGAGCAAATTTCATTTTCAAAAAGTCCGTATTTAGTTGATTACGGAGGCCAAGCGAGAGAGAAAACCGAGCTATGCCATAATTGCTAAATAGATATCCACCATACTTTGTTCCCGGCTGTGTTGCCTTATCGGCGTAGTAATCTGGTGGCTTAACAAGACGAGTTTTTACCCTCACCTCACCCTGGCGATCGAAGTCAAATCGGTAAATCATCCCGTCGCCATTTAACAGTGAGTCTCCGTCTGGATAGGGGAGGCCGCCAGAGTTAACAGAACCGACTGGCGCAACGATAAATACGTGACCTTGGATGTCTTCTGGTAAGTTCCCTTCAATCTTTAGTTTGAGGTCATCGAGTTCATCCCGACTTGCCTTCATACTAGATTCTGGGAATTTACAGTAGCCTTGAGTTACAGCTTCAGTCATGTGTTGAGTGGGTTCGCTCATGTGGCTCTCCTGATTTAAAATGTAATAATGGTAACAGTGTAGATAAGTATTTGATTTATGAATGGGAAATGAGGACTGTAACTTAGATACTATCTTTGATAAAGATTTGATATCTATTCTCCCATCCCCTGCGTCAAAGCCCGATGGGAATCTACATTAACTTATTATCGACTCTCTAGTATTTATGGTGATAACGCAAGCTAATAATTTAGCACGATCGAGGGTTTCAACGTTCAGTCGTCAGATACTTAGTATCATCTGCTACTTTTAACACCAAGCATCGGGGAGAGCCGAGGAAAAAATGATGTGATTAGATGTTTGCATCGACACTGATGTCATGAATGCTGCACTGGGGCAAGCGGTGCGATTCGTTTAGTCGAAACCCGAAAGGGGGGATGACTAGCAACGGTGGGGTAAACCCAATCAGGGTTGGAGTTCGCACTTTAATCCCTCACCGATGACAACTTACTACTCATGCAGGTGAGGAAACCTAGTCGAGCATCAAGCTAAGACAACTAGGGGAAAGCGGGAAAGATGAAGGTGAAAACCAACATCATAACCAAAATCCAAAATAAACCAAGTCCTGACATCATGGTGCGTGATTGAAAGCACACAGAGAACCAAAGTTAAATTTGGTTTCCTCTACACAAAGATTGACAACCTTGGTGTAAAGCGAGGGTGAACGCGGGCAATCGGGATAGCTGAATACCGACACCGCAAGCAAAAATCCTATAACCGAATCATTACGAAAGTAATGAAGTCGTGGGGTAGAAGCGCAAGCTAACAAATTGTCGATACAACCGTCGTAACCCAAGTACCAGAGGATATAAGCTCTCTCAGAAAAAATCTGAGCTTCTGGGTCAGGAATATCTGACAAGGGTAAGGACTATCAGGATTCGTTTACCGAGATAGCGCACCACCTAGAACCCCGGCGGAAAGACAAACCCTAACGGATTTAATCAATGAGCAGTAGGAACGAAGTAATCCTTTTGTATGCTCCCCATCAAATCAATTGTTGAGGTAGGCTGTCAGGCTACAAGCTACGAAAGGCTGGGATGGTTTAAGAAGCTAATGCCTAACCTGAAATAACAGGTAATGCCGAAAAAGGGATGGGGTAACTCCCAGGATACGCAGACGTAAACCGCGAAGGTGATTAAGTGAAAAGGTGTAATTAGTAATGAACAAACCTAATTCTGATTTGGAAACAAATACAGAGGGATGGAAAGCTATTAATTGGCGTCAAGCCGAAAGATATGTTTTCAAGTTGCAAAAACGCATTTTCGCTGCTTCCCGTTGTGGAGATGTCAAGAAAGTTCGTAAACTTCAAAAGACGTTGATGAGGTCTTGGTCTAATAGGATTTTGTCAGTAAGAAGGGTGACTCAGGACAACCAGGGAAAAAAGACGGCAGGAGTGGACGGGTTGAAAAGCTTATCCCCAGCAGCTCGTCTAGAACTGGCAAGGGAATTAAAGTTAACTGGCAGATCCAAACCGACTAGAAGAGTCTGGATACCAAAACCAGGAAGTAATGAAAAACGCCCACTGGGAATACCTGTAATGTACGACAGAGCCTTACAAGCCGTAGTAAAAGCCGCACTTGAGCCGGAATGGGAGGCAATCTTTGAGCCAAACAGCTATGGGTTTAGACCTGGCAGGTCATGCCACGATGCGATTAAGCAGATTAAAAACTGTATTCAACATAAAGCGAAGTTTGTATTAGATGCAGACATAGCCAAATGTTTTGACCGCATCAACCATTATGAACTACTCCAAAAGTTGAACATAAAAGGCAAAGTCAGGAGACAAGTAAAATCCTGGTTAAAATCTGGAGTAATTGACGATGGAGTATTCACTGCAACATCTGAGGGTACGCCACAAGGCGGGGTCATTTCTCCGTTATTGGCAAATATTGCCCTCCACGGGCTTGAAAATACACTCACGGAATATGCCAGAACCATAGACATGAAAGATAGTCGTGGTAATCAAGCTAGCTGGCAAATGAAAGTAGCGTCCCTGAGCTTCATCAGATACGCTGATGATTTCGTGGTATTACACAAAGATAAGCTCGTAGTTCAAAGATGCCGAGAGATAATCTCGGAATGGTTAGTTGGCATGGGTTTAGAATTAAAGCCTGAGAAGACGAGGCTAACTCACACTTTCAACGATGAATTAAGTGAGGATGGTAAAGCTGGTTTTGACTTTTTAGGTCATCACATCCAGCAATACCCTGCTGGAAAACATCGGAGCAGTTTAAGTACGCACGGTGAGATATTAGGTTTTAACACACTCATCACCCCAAATAAGAAGTCAAGTAAGGCTCACCAAGAGGAAATCGGAAGAATCATCAAAAAACATAGGTCATCGCCACAGTCAGCGTTAATTAGAGACTTAAACCCTGTAATAAGGGGATGGACTTCTTTTTATACAAACTCTGACGCTAAAACCGTTGGAGAACTCTCTAAACAAGATGACCTCATATACCTGAAACTTCGACGTTGGGCAAAACGCCGTTGTGTAAACATCAATGCAGGACATCGACTGTATTGGCATACCATTGGCGGTGATAACTGGGCATTCTCAACCAGAGAAGAGGGAGTGAACCCCCTTCGGTTACTAAAGCATAGTGAATTCGAGTGTAGCAGCACCGACTATGTGAAAGTTAAAGGGGATAAAAGTCCTTACGATGGCGACCTAGTTTATTGGAGTTCAAGAATGGGAAAAAACCCTGAATTGTCAAGTCGATTGGCACTGCTCTTAAAAAAGCAGAAGGGTAAATGTTCTCATTGCGAATTTATTTTCAGAAATGAAGATGTAATGGAAGTTGACCACATCGTCCCCAGAGCCATTGGAGGTAAGGATGAATACAAAAATCTTCAACTATTGCATCGGCATTGCCACGATGTCAAAACTAAAACCGACTTGGAATTAATCAGGAAACATAACCTGGAACTCGTATCTTCAGGAAAGAAACCTCAAACAAGTCAGAAGAAGGGGAAGCCCTCAAATGACAAGAGTACACCCGAGTAGCCGTGTGCCATGAAAGTGGCAAGCACGGTTCCGAATGGGAGGGAGAAGATGGTAACATCTTCTCTCGACCCTACCTAACAAGTCGCTTTAGCTGTCATATCAAGGTGCGACTGGGCTAAAATGTGGCGCGCCACATTTCTGGGGCAACTGTTCAATTAATGCCATGATATAAATGTGTGGCAATGCTCATACTGACGATCGCCACCAATCAACAACCAATTTGGGCTAGAACTATCAGAAGGTTGCCAGCCTCTGCGCTCTCAAATCGGTTCTATAAAACCGACACATAATGACGATAATTTTAACCAACGACGACGGCATCGATGCTCCAGGGATTCAGGCACTTTTGCAGGCTGTCAGCGGCAAAGCAATTATGGTGGCTCCGCAGGGGCAATTGTCGGGCTGCGGGCATCAAGTGACTGCTCACAGTCCGATTCATGTCGATCGGCGATCGGAATTTGAGTATGCTGTAGGGGGAACACCGGCCGATTGCGTGCGTATTGCTCTTCATCACGTTTGTGCGAAGCCGGATTTGGTGCTTTCGGGTATTAACGCGGGTGGCAATTTGGGGGTTGACGTGTATATTTCGGGTACGGTTGCGGCTGTGCGCGAAGCTGCCATGCACGGTATTCCGGGCATCGCAATTTCCCACCGGATTAAAAGGCCGCTCGAAATTGACTGGGATGTCGCTACTCGTTGGACATCGCGGGTGTTGGCGGATTTGCTGAAGCGGGAACCAAAGTCTGGGTGTTTCTGGAATGTGAATTTACCGCATTTAGCGCCCGGAAGTGCGGAACCGGAAATTGTGTTTTGCCAACCTTCGACCCAGCCGCTGCCTGTGGTGTACCGGATGGAGGGAGAATACTTTTATTATGCCGGAGAGTACGGAGCGCGCGATCGGGCGGCGGGGACTGATGTTGACGTGTGTTTTGAGGGTAATATTGCGGTTACTGAGATATCGCTTTGATCATTTCGGCGATGGGATCAAACTATATTTTTTGCATTGTTTGCCCAAAAAAGCGTCAAGGGATCGGCTCATCAAAACTTAGGATAGGAAGCAATTTCTTAAGAATCTCAGCGGCTTCAGCCCGCTTGAGTTTCAACTTACAGGTTTGAATTTAGAGCGGAATCTCGATCGCAAATTCTGCTCCTTCTCCCGGTGCAGAAATACAGCTTAACTTACCCCCGTGCTTTTCCACCACAATCGAATAACTAATTGACAATCCCAAA
Source organism: Microcoleus sp. Pol1C5 (assembly GCF_036701115.1). Lineage (NCBI taxonomy): Bacteria > Bacillati > Cyanobacteriota > Cyanophyceae > Oscillatoriales > Microcoleaceae > Microcoleus > Microcoleus sp. Pol1C5. The sequence goes on from NZ_JAUBQE010000020.1 coordinate 65,953, forward strand.
CCCGTACCACTTCCCACCGGCTTCGTCGTAAAAAATGGATCGAATATCTTATTGATTACCGACTGTTCCATACCCAAACCATTGTCAGCAATGCTGACTACCAAATTCTGAGAATCATTAACTAAAGTCCGAATAATAATGGTGGGTTCTTTGTTCCAGTCAGCACAATTTTTCTGTGCATCTCGCAAAGCATCTATGCCATTACTGATAATATTCATAAATACCTGATTAATTGCCGATGCGTAGCACTGGACTAAAGGCAATTCACCATATTGTTTAATCACTTGAATCTCTAGAGCTTCACCATTAGATTTTAGCCGATGCTGCAAAATCAACAAAGTGCTCTCAATTCCAGAATGAATATCTACAGGTTTGATTGCCGCTTCATCGTGGCGGGAGAAGTTTCTGAGAGAATTAACTATTTTGCGAATGCGTTCACTGCCAATTTTGATAGAATTAAGAATTTTAGGAAGATCGTGTTCTAAAAAAATGAGATCGATTATGGCGGCTTCTTCTTCAATTTCAGATGGTGGCTGCGGATAGTATTTCTGATAAAGGTGTAATAAATTTATTAGGTTTTGGACATCCTCTTGCAGATATTTCAAGTTACCATGAATAAAGTTGACCGGATTATTAATTTCATGGGCAATTCCTGCAACTAACTGGCCTAAACTAGACATTTTCTCTGCTTGAATTAGGTGTGATTGCGTTTGTTGAAGTTCACTCAATGCCTGCTTTAAATGTTGTGCTTGAATTTGGGATAAAGAAGTCAGTTCTTTCTGAACCTCTAGTGATGCTTGAAGCTGATTTTTCTGCTTAGTTAATTCTTCTGTAAGGCTTTGAACTTCCCGAATTGCTGTTTGGCTAGTTTGTTGCAAAAACAAAAAATCGGGAGTCAGATCGTGGATTGCAAAGTCTTTCAACTTAACCGCTAATTTCGAGAGTAGGCTTGAGTCGGGAGTCCACACAGAGCAGATAAAGAGGAGCACCCGCTCCTCTTTCAGAGCGACCATTTGCCCCTTTAATCGTAGAGAGTTATGTCGGGATTCCAGAATAAATAATGATTTGAGTTTTTGCTGAATAGTCAAAAAGTTAAATGCGATCGCTGGCTGATGAATTTGAAAATGTCGATCTATCTTTTCGCCTAATAATGGTATTTGATGAGTCCGTTGCAATACTTCGCCAACTTGGACGATCTCCAGATTTTGATTAAATCCTATATGAAATGGAAATATATCGCAAAACATCTGGGGATTCAGTGTATATAGCGGCTTAGTCATGAATCATTTACAATCTCTTCCGATCTGTACTCAATCCGAAATATGTCATGCTCGAATCCTGCTTCACGGGATTGAGTGTGTGCGATCTCAACTGCTGTCTCGAAGCGATCGCCCAAACCTTTAACTAACCCGACTACCATTGGTGCGAAACCTTCCCGTGTAGAGCGATAATGCAGCTCGATCGCATCTCTGGCAACTTCTGTACATTCAAAAGATGGTGGTCGCAACTTAGGGAATTGCACCCCAATCCGAATATGTAAATCATCTAGATTTTCTAGAAATTCGGGTAATGTATCTCCAGCCATATCTAGTATTTCTTGATAACCCGCAGTCGCAGTAAATTTAACCCAGTATTCGCCAAATGCCTGCATAATTTCTGCACCCGACAAGCCAAGCACTTCACTGGCAGATTTAACTAGACGGTGAGTCAAATCATCAGGATAAGCTTCTAAAATGAGAAATTGCTCGTCTAGGACTTGCGCTTTCTGCTTAATTTTTTCCCAAGTAGCTTCATCAAAACGATCGCATACCATGTCTTGAATCCCACGATTAACTAAACCATACATTTCAACTGCCTCCAGTTATACTGCTAATTTACTTTTATCAATCATAAAAAAATTGATATCGAGTCAGTTTCTTGACTGTAGAATTGACACCGATCGAAATTTTGTGTATCATATCACAATTTTCTGTGTGATAGATAGTTAGTCATCATTTTGTGCTTTTACCTACATATTTAGTAAAGTTAAGTATTTGCACTTAAATATAAAATTTTTGTAAGCTGGGTAGAGCGACCAGAGTTACCTTTGAAGATTTGTTGGGTTGAGCGAGCTCTTACCTCTTTTTTACCACAATCACAATAAATCCCTATTAGGGATTGAAACACTGAGGCTGTCGTCTCTTAGGGTTCGACACTGTACGGGTCTTGCCAACCAGATATCCCAAAATAGGATAAGGTATTAGTTACTGAATTTTTAGAACCACGTAAATCAACAAATGAGTCGATGTAACCCTGAAGCGAATTCTCCCACCATCTTAAAAAGCAAGGCTACTAGCACTGTTGGTCGTGGAAAAAAAGCTAATCTCAATACCAACTTGAATTTTTCTGCATGGAGTGACGAATACGTTGCTTTATATCTGGGCGATAGTCTCCATCACTACGACAATTGGGAGCGACCTACTGTCATCGTTTCAGATGGAGCTTACGGTATTCTTGGGTTTGAAGGAGACACGTCCGATCGCATTGATTTACCTAATTGGTATCAACCTCATATCGAAGCATGGTCAAAAGCAGCCATGCCATGCACAACACTCTGGTTTTGGAATTCAGAGATTGGTGGGACTGTTGTGCATCCACTTCTAGAAAAGTATGGTTGGCGCTATGTTAATTCCAATATTTGGAACAAGGGAAAAGGTCATATCGCAGGGAATGTTAACACACAAAAAATTCGCAGGTTCCCCGTCGTTACAGAAGTCTGCGTTCAATACGTCAGAGAAGTAACAGTTAATGAACTTACCTTAAAAACATGGTTATTACGAGAATGGAAACGCTCAGGATTGCCGTTACGACGGGCAAACGATGCTTGCGGGGTAGTGGATGCAGCAACCAGGAAATACTTCGATCAAGGGCATTTGCGATATTTTCCTACGACAGAGATATTTGAAAAGTTAGTCAACTATGCAAATGAGTATGGTAATCCTCAAGGAAAACCCTACTTTTCTCTGGATGGTAATCAGTCTTTAACGGGACAAGAATGGAGCAATATGCGATCGAAGTTTAGATGCTCTCACGGTTTTACAAACGTTTGGGAGCGTCAAGCTTGACGGGGCGATGAGAGAGTTAAAACTATCTCTGGAAAAGCATTAAATTTCAACCAAAAACCTCTGGATATGATGAACATTATTGTTGAGGCATCGAGCGATGAAAACGATGTTATATGGGAACCTTTTGGTGGACTTTTCAGTGCAGCTTTGTCAGCACGTAAACTCAAAATGAAAGCCTTTTCTTGCGAGATAGACCCAGACTATTTCTACTATGGTGTACAGAGATTTAATCAATAATTTCATCAATACTCTCTTCTCTAATCTGTAGATAATATTGTAGGGATTTCTTGATTCTGTCTTCTAGGCGACTTGATAAAAGCTTATTCTACCGACCAACGGTCATAGCGGAAACTTCAGTATTGTAGACACGTGGCTTAAATTCCTCAATGCCTGGATGTACAATTCTGTCCATCTTTGCAAAATTTGTATCTAGTCTATATTCATAGCGTATCCGTAGCTCCCGCAGAAGGCGCTGATACTCTCTAGTGGGTTTGTAGACTTTTCCTTGAGTACCCCATGAATCAACTATTTTCTTAGCTTCTAAAAACTCCTCAGCAGAGCCTTGGAATTTATATCCACTGGTGTTTGTTTGTTGCAAATTTGCTGTTCTTTGAGTTGTATCTTCCGGCTCTAAAATAAGATAATCCGGCGGATTGTGATAGTGGGTATATCTCGCTACAGCTACCGATAAACCAGAGACCACGCACACATCAAGAATCCGATGCTTGCCATAGATGATTTTATCGGGTAGCCATGCCAGGATAGCAACGTAGGTCCGATCGAACCTAAAGTGATTCTGACTATCTTTGAAACGTGCTGTTATCTCTGTTGCTAGTGGGAATCACGCTTTAATTTCTAATCCTGGCGTTGGTTGAACTATGCCGAGGAAAATAGTATTTGGAAAGCCAGGATCTTGCCTATGCCACTTTCCAAATTCAGCGAACTCATTTTGTTGATTCAAGAATTCAAAGGTGTTAAATTCGATTAAATTTCCGACTAAGGACGAAAGCTTTGAGATCACTTTAGACAGGTTCACCGCTGCATCTACGGTAACAGGTTTAGAGACATCTAAAACGTCGAAAGTTTTACCCGATAAGCGATATAGATATTGGGAGTCAAGGCTGATTACATCTTGGGTATTCATATCTCGCTCTCACAAGATGCTTCAGATATTTTTTGTGAAATTTTCCTAATAATATCGCAAGGATCTACACCAATTACACGAGCAACTAACAGAAACTCAATTACATCTAACCGACGTTCACCGTTTTCATATTTGGCTACGAAAGACTGGGGCTTTTTAAGAGATTTAGCAACAGACTCCTGAGTTAGTTGCGCTTCTTTACGAGCAGCAATCATACAGCAACGGAAGGTTTCATATTCATGGCTAAAAACAGATTTCATTATACTTTGGGTTTAGCACTGCATATTCCCTAGATATAATAAACCTGTTTTCGGATAATCCCAAAAGAGGATATTTAAATCTGTTAAAAATGGATAGTAATGACAATTGAACAAAATTAATCGCAATTCCAAGAGTGGCAGCTATCTCTACTTGCGGCCGTCGGTGCTACCATAATTTTTTTTGTCATCCTTCGGCTTAGCAACACCATCAGGTTGTTTCTTTGGCTTTTTGACTTCTTTGTTGCTTTTTCTTTCTTTTGACATGATCTTTCCTCAATTTTGACTCAGCATAACATAGATTGACACATTTGCCTAACTGCCAGTAGAGGGGGTGATCCTATACAGATATTACTCGCTGTTAGTTTTGTACAATCTGCAATATATTATCCGCTAAGTTTTGAACGAATACCCTCTACCGTTAGGCATATCGATAAATTCCTCAGAAGTACAATGTGTGAAATTACTTTTAACCCCGATCGACTAAAGGAAATATTGAAAAGCGCGATCGTATAACTGCTGCGAGACAACCGAGAAAAATTCTCGCTGATTAAGCTGTTGTTTTACATCTAATTTTCCTGAAAAATGACAGTAGATCAAAATATGGAGATATGACCATGCCAGCCTTCGCGACACCTGAAGCAAACACAACTAACAAATTTGCAGTCTCCGTTTAAAAAAGCTGTTAGTCACAGTGGACAACAAGAATATTATTTTACTATTGATTAACAATTCGGAAAGTGTTTGATGGCTTACCTACTGAGAATAACGGTTTCACGGATCTCAGTACGATCGCAACGCTTGCCAAAGCACACTAGAGACCCACGATAAATCAAGGGTTTCAGACTATGACCTCAAAACGGTCGGGACTCTGGAAAAAGTACAAAGTATATGTATAAATATAAAGTTAATTGTCAGCTTTCTTGAAAGTGCGATCGCGTCCGCTCTCTTTGAGATAAAATACTTATAAAGAGTGTTTATTTCTAGATAAATTTCCGCTATTAGGAATGTGACCCGTATGGAAGTAACCGAGCTGCTCAAAGAGTACGAAAATGGAAACAGAGACTTTGCTGACGTAAACCTAAGCGGAGCAAACCTCAGCGGAGCTATGTTGGTAGGGGTAAACCTTTCGAGGGCTAACCTGTCGGGAGCTAACCTGAGTCGGGCGCATCTGACCAAAGCAGAACTAAACGAAGCAAACCTTTACAGGGCAAATCTCAGTTTTGCCAAAATGGGCCAAGCCAGACTAGCCGACGCAGAGCTTACCAAAGCCAATCTCAGCGGAGCTTTCCTCGTCAAAGCAAAACTGCCCAGAGCAAAGTTGAGTGGCGCCCAACTCATCGGTAGCAACCTGCGGAGCGCCATCCTCTGGAACGCCAATTTATGTACAGCCGACCTGCAATTTATCAATCTGCGGGGTGCCAACCTCACGGGAGCCAACCTCAACTGGGCCAACTGCGGAGGGGCAAAACTCAGCGGTGCAAAGCTTTTTGGCGCTCAACTAACAGGCATCTATCTCAGCAAAGCTTACATCAATGGGATCGACTTGAGCAGGACGGATCTCAATGGCGTAAACCTGAGCGGAGCCAAACTGAACGGGGTAAACTTGGAAGGCTCGAACTTGTTAGCTGCCAATCTCAGCGGGGCTCAGTTGCGGGGCGTCCAGTTGATGGGAGCAGATTTAACCAGGGCAAATCTGGTGGGAGTTTCTTTGGTGCAGGCAAACCTCGATTGGGCGAGGCTGTGCTATGCAGACTTGAGCGAAGCCGACTTGAGCGGGGCAACGTTCACGGGAACCAACTTTGAGGGTACTCAGTTAGCCGGATCAACAATGCCCCCATCTTTGAGCAATGATGTCTACTTAACTGCAGCACGTGGTGTCGCAGCTTAGGCAAGGCCAAAAATTAATTTCTCATCCGAGTGGACGACTCTCGCATTAGTTTAACTTTTGATGCAGACATCATTACTTTTGTGAGAGTGTTGCACCGGCAAGAACTTTACTAATATTTGCGAGAGTTTGTAGCTTCACAATTGAGTTCACCCGATTAATTTCGCGACTCGCAAAGCAGAGGTAATGGCTCCTTCGTGCAAACCATCCCCCAAATAAGCTCCCGCATGATAAGTGTTGTTTTCGCCATTAGTCTCGATAACTTCATCTCGATATCGAAAAGACTCGACAGTGTACAGTGGCGTGTGATGTTTCTGAATGTGAATAATGTGCTTTTGGGCGATCGACTCCTGCAGTTGAAAAGCTAAACTGTACTCTCGTGGCGAGGAGATGCCGCAAAGCTGATTCAAGCTCGCATTATAGCCCCACCCTTTGTCAGTCTCGAAAAAATCAAATTCTGATAACTTGCGGATACCGTAGCGATCGTACATTGATGTATCCGAATGCAGTACAGTGGTTGCATAATTGGCTTTCCACGCCGAAAACCGCTTCGTTTCCGCCTCCGTCGGATCAGACAATAGCCTCATAACTTGATCTGGTGGCATCGCAAAAACCACCTTATCAAATTCCTGGATTTCCCCATCAGAAAGCACAATTTTTACAGCATCCGCACTTCTAAAAATATTGGCAATCTCCACATTTAGCCGTATATCGCCCTTAAATCGCTCCAAAATCTTTTCAATGTAAGAATACACACCGCCTTTAATCCTCACCCAGTTGACCGAGGCATATTCGCGTAGAACAGGCATCGCTAATTCCGCCGGAAAATTGTCGAGCAATTCAAACGGTATCGAGTAGCTGTACATCGTCAGCAACTTCAGCCAATAATTGCGGACGCACGAGCTTTTTAAAGACTCAAAAAGGGGTACATCGTAGAAATCGTGCTGTTTAGCAAACCGCATTTTTAAAATAAATCCAGCCGAACGAGCGTAGAGACTATCAAGCCGCAAATATTCGATTAGGCGTTGGATTCCGGTGAAATTCTTTCGGATAGACACCGCCGATAAAAAGTGGGTGCCATCTTTAAAAAACAGCGCTGAACCAATCTGCACAGGTTCTAATTCAACGCCTAGCTCCTGCATAAAAGCTACGAAATTGTAAAACACAGTGGGAAATTCTAGCACCCCATTTTCTAATATTTCATTGCACTCAGATTGATTGGGTGCAACATTTTTGTTCAGCGTCCGAATGTGTCCGCCTAAAATCGGCTGCCTTTCCAACACAGTGACATGATGCCCCTGTTTATCGAGCCAATAGGCTGCTGCCATACCGCTCGCTCCGCCCCCAACAATTGCAATTCTCATAGTTCACTCCTAGATTGATAGAAGGAAGATGGAAGATGGAAGATGGAAGATGGAAGATGGAAGATGGAAGATGGAAGAAATTTTAGTTCCCAGGTAGAACCGGAAAACGCATTTCAGTCTTGCTGTGCCTCGTCATTTTTAAGAGGAGGCAGAGCCTCCAGAAATTCATTCCTTGGCAGAGCCAAGGAACGAGATAATGAGAGCAGAAACGAGAGATTTTTAAGAGCAGGCAGAGCAAGAGTGAAATTTATTCCTTGGCTTTGCCAAGGAACGAGAGAAACAGGAAAATAACCAATTGCTAATTTTCCTTAGCCTAAAATCGCATCGCCGGATAAACGTTGATAAAGCAGCGCCCCCGTCCAAAATGTCGGCGCAAAGCCTGGATAGCCCGATGAGGCGTTGCAGAAATAGAAATTGTTGAGGGATGTTTCATGATTTAGTCGATCGACCCCCATGTTGCGCGGCGTCAGGCTGGAACCGTAGGAATTACCGTTAGGACACCAACAGAAGCGCTCGTTAGTCGTCGGACTTCCGGTAATATGAAACACCATGTGTTTGCGGAAATTCGGAACATAGTGTTTTTCCACAACATCTAAAATCGAGTCCAGAATTTCTTGTTTCTTCTGTCTGTAAGCTTTGCGATCGCTCTCCCAAAGCTGTTTAAAATAGCTGTAATTAGCAACAGTCAGAAATTCGACAATTTGACAATCTTCTGGACAATCCCGCCGCGCTTGGGTCAGTAAAGTTGGCGTTGTAATTGCAAAGCTCGGACGAGAAAAATCATTGTGGTCATACATTTGAGCAAACGCTTCATTTAGATCCAAGTGTTCCGTATGAAACGTATTCCACTTGCCAAATCCATAGTCTCGGAGATCGATATCTTTGACAACGCAGTACACCATGTAGTTAGATGCAGAATACTCATAGTTGAGTTTCCGCCGCACTTTTTTAGAGAACAGTTCCTCTCCAATCATCTTGGCCGCTCTTTTCGGGTCAAGGTTGCAAATCACCGTGTCGCCCGTAAATTCATGGGTTTGATGCGTGGTCAAATCCATCGCTTCAACTCCCGTCACTGTTCTATCTTTCACCCTAAAATTCGTGACTTCATGGTTTAATCGAACTTTCCCACCGTTGGATTCAATGACATTAACTAAAGAATTGATGACATCTTCAAAATGCTGCGTCGGGTAAAATGCACCTTCTTGATAGCCTCTAAACAAGGCAATCCAAGCATAGAAAGAAAGCTGATTTGGAGGCAGCAAAAAGTCCGGCCATTGCAAGGCTAATAAGGTTTGGGTGGCTTGCGGGAGTTGGAACTTGTCGAAAACGTCTTGAAGTGTACTGTTGAGGTGTTGGACGGCACAGAATACGTCACCGAAATTTTTGAGCAATTCAATTGGTTTGACGGGAGGAGCGAGTTTTCTGAGTCCTTCGCCGGTTTTCTCGACTTCGTTGACGAATTGGCGAATTCTCTCGCCCGCTTCGGGAAACAGCGCTGACAATCGCCGGATCAGTTCCTCTGGTTCCGAGGGAATATCGAGCGCATACCCAGGCATCCTCATGTGGTCGTAGCCATTGGGATCGTACCGTTCAAAAGTGACATCTCGATCGAGACCGAGTTTTTTGAGAACTCGATTGACTGTATGTCCTTCGCCGCAGTCCCAAACGTAGTGGAATTGGGCATTAAAGGTGTATTTGTTGGCCATCGTAAAGGTGTGACCAAAGCCTCCGGGATGCTCGTGAGCTTCGAGGATGTGTACGGTTTTGCCGGAGTTTGCCATCAAAGCTCCGAAAACCAGTGCTGATAAACCACTGCCGACGATGAGGTAATCTGTTTTCATGGTAAATTTCCTCGATCGATTGAATGGGGCGATCGTTGTCTATTTAAACTAACTATCAATTCTGAGAAAATTCTGAAGTCCAGCAACAATTTTTTGAGGCGCGCTGGTTTAAGGATTGTCTTAAAGTCTGAGTACGGCTGCTGTTAAGCTTAATTAAGCTGTTGTGGATAGAACTTATAGCTGCGGAGGCGGACTGGAAAGCCCGCCCCATAAGGGAAGAAATCGGGTTTATACCTTTGTTCTTAGTCTTAAGGTATAGAGTAGCCTACCTAATTAGGAGTATGTTAATTAGAGTCCAATCGCTTATTTGTGCGGCACAATCACATCAAAAAAAGCATCATCCAAATCATAACCAAACATCTGCGACATGGCCATCAACTTCGATTTACTGGGGATTCCCTGCTGATTCAACCAATCAGTCAACACAAAAATTTTGCTCATCAAAAACATTTCCAAAGCTTCAGGATTGTACTGAATACCTTGGGTGCGGTGAAACTGGTGCGGCACCAACATCGCGGCATAGCGCGCCAATTCTCCCGCTTTCCAATCCAGCAAAAATGGCAGCCAAGGGTAACAAGCATCCAAGCGAATAAACCACAGCCGCACTTCGGGAATTTCTGAAATTTCTCGCGGATCTAACTCTTCGCGCGGATACTCAATTTCAAATTGTAGCTGTTGTTCATTTTGGGCGATCGCTCCTTCGGCCAGCCACTTTTCAATCACAGTCCGCACCGGAGACAAATCTAAACTGTTTATGCGATCGGCATCTATCGCTATCATAATACTCATAAAAAGTCAACCCATTTTAAATTTTAGATTAATTCCACAGATGAATCCGGGATCCCAGTACCCAATTGCTTTTGGTCAACTGTATACCATTTATTTATCATACCACCAGCTATAAATATTTTAGCTAACTCATGACTACCAACTAATGACTAATGACTATATTACCCATTTTTTCCAAACTTGCTATCTTGCAAAGAATTACCAATCCCTTGGATAATTCCCCGCCCGATCAAACCAATTCCCCGCCCTATAACCTGAGTCAAAACGTAAACAACGCCAGCACCCAACAGAGAAATAACCGCGCGAACTCTAGGTGCGATCGCATCCCTGGTTTCCAGCAGCAAAGTCAAGGCTAACTGCCACCCAGAAAGCTGTGCTAACTCCTGATTTCTAGGAGCATAAATATAAATTTTCTTAATTCCAGAATCGCCCAAAACAAACAGCCAAAACCTGCTTTCAAAAATAGCTTTCGGTTCCACAAAATATCTATCCCAGCTATATCTCCACGACAAATCATTCCGAAACCGCTCAATTTCTCGCGTCGAAATCAACTTACCATCGTAAAAAATTTGCTTAATTTCTTCCAGATTTGCCAAATTATTTAGCAGAGGCTGTACCACTCCGCTAGCCACTTGAATTGCCAAATTTTCCAACAAAGCTTCAGCTCGCTGCATCGCTTGCGGGCTGCCAGCAACACAAGAAATATTGTCAACTGTTAGAGGAACTTCAAATAGCAAATGTGCAAAAAAATCAACAGTCATCGGTATTTTGTCAAGGATTTCTGCTGCAACTACATCAGCATCTGCCAGCAGCATCGGTACAACTTCTACGCCGCTGCCTGCCAAGAGATAAGCAGCGCTTCCCCCTTGGCTTTCTCCCAGTTTTAAGCTTGCTTGATTGCCCTCAAAAACCAGGTTTTCTTCCGTTTGCAGTGTATAGTATCTGCCAAAAAAATCTATGATTGTCGCCTCCCACAAATTCCGTAAAATAGCAGGCATTTTTTGCGACAATTGAGTTTGCTGCACTTGCGAAAAGCGCAATTCTTCCAGCAAATCCTTTAACTTCCGCAGGATGGAACTCATCAATTCACGCTTTTTGGGCGATCGCAAAATATCGATTTCCAAAGGCAAGCCAGTCAAATTCACCAAATCCAACTGCAATTTAGCTGCCACCGAGTCAAACAAGCTACCTTGCCAATTAGTTGCAACCACCAAATATTCAGCCGAAACTTGGGAATTCGCTAATTGCAATTGAGAATTTTTTAACAAATTCTCGCCTCTAATTTCTTCTTTCTCCCCTCTGCCTTCTCCCCTCTGCCTTCTGCCTTCTCCCCTCTCCCCTATTCCTTCTGCCTTCTTCCTGATTTTTACCCTGAGCGAAGTCGAAGGGCCTTCTGCCTTCTCCCGTGTTCCTTTAAATAATAACTGACTGACAATCCAACGAGCTGCGAGCAATTCTCTGCGGCGCCCGCTGAGTACAACCCCATCTAAAATAGAGGGCAAATCTGTCGGAGCTGCGGCTCTGATCTCTTGCAAATCAGCTTGGACAACCGCCAAAGTTGCATCTATTTCCCGTAGTCCAGAAAGACAAAAATAAGCCAGCATTTTTTGGTGTACTGGCGTATCAACTGCCGAATTATCTGCATTTTTATCTGCAATTGCTGCGGACTTTTCTACTGTTTGAACCACCGCTGCATTTAGTTCTATTTCCGAGTTAGCTGCCGCATCCGTCGCCCAATAAGTGTGACCAGATGCCACAGCGCGAATAGCTTCGATTGTCAGAGAAATATCTCTACCTTTAGGACAATAACCATTCGCGCCTGTCGCCTGTAACTCCGCCAACAGCCCCGCTGTCAGCGGCCCGCCTAGCAGCAAGAGGGGCAGGTTGGGGTACAAACTTTTGAGTTCGCGACAAAATGCCACCGCCTCTGTTTGACCCGATCGCAAATTTAGGGTCTCAACAGCCAAAATTACCAAATCAGCGGGATTCTTGGCTGCTCCAGAGGCGATCGAGCGAGCTTCTAGAACCCGCAAAGCCTCGGTTTCCGTTGAAACCTCTGCGACAACTTGCAAGTCTGGATACTGCTCGCAAGCGACTCGCAGCCCCAGCCGGAAAATGGGGTCGCCATCGATCGTCAGCACTTGGAAATTACTCACTTGATTTTAGATTGGAGATTTTAGAGCTCGATCGCGCGAAAACCCAATTACTCGGGGATCAAATTAGCATCAGGAGGCCCAGCCGATTCAGGAATCGAGGGCGGCGCGGGTTCCGGAGCCGGAGCCGGAGGAGCAGGTTCCGGAGCCGGAGCCGGAGCCTCTTCTCTCGCGGGCGGATAGTAAGGTTCCGGCTCTCTCGCGGGGGGATTGTAAGGTTCCGGTTCCGGTTCCCTTGCGGGCGGATAGTAAGGTTCCGGTTCCCTTGCGGGGGGATTGTAAGGTTCCGGTTCGGGAGCCGGGGCCTCTTGGCTCGCGGGGGGATAGTAAGGCTCGGGAGCTGGAGCCTGCTCGGGAGGAGGTGCGTATTCCTCTTGTCGGGGAGGAGGCGCGTACTCCTCCTGTTGCGGAGCCGGCGCGTACTCCTGTTGCGGAGCCGGCGCGTAATCGCGAGCGGGTTCCGGCGGCGGTGCACTGTTGGCTCTAAGTTCAGCACTCCAGCGCCCGATCGCACCTGCAGCCTCTGAATACAGGGCCCTACCGTAACCGATTTGGGAAGCCGTCTCGATCGCCGCTCCTAGACTGCCTTGAGATGCCAATTCCGCAGCTCGATCGAGAATCGGTCTGTCTTGAGCAACTTGCAGTTCGCTCACCCACTGATAGACATTATCCTGAGCTTTCGCATACAAAGTCCTACCGCTCTTAATTGCCGAAGCTTTTTCAATAGCAGCGCTAAGTTTTCCTTGCTTCGCCAGGGCGATCGCTTCATCCAAAAAAGGCTGATCTTGAATAACTTCTATGCGTTTCGTCCACTGAGCCAAGAGAGTTTGCGCCTCTATCCTGCGGGGGCGGTTTTGAGCGATCAGGAGTAGCTGAGCCATGCCGCCCTTGAGTCCTTCAACCGTTTGCGGTTCTGCCAACTGCTTCGCCAGAGTCAGAAAAGATTGGTCTTCGATCCGCTGAATTTCCCGGCGCCAAGTAGCCACCAAAGTTTGAGCGTGAACCCGCCGTGGCTGCTTAAGTCCGATGGTTTGCGCTTGCTCGATCGCGAGTGCAAACGTCCCTATCTGACCGAAACTAGCGATCGAGCTCGCCACTTGCAGACGCAGCAAATCTTGAAACTGCACCTGCAAATTTTCAATTTGAACTTGAGCTTGCTTGTAAAGAGGGCGACCCGGAGCAATTTGGCTAGCAGCCCCCTGCCCTTCCAGCAAGCTAAAAATGTGTTGCGGCAGCGGAGTTGATATCGACTGGTTCCATGTCACTGCCTGAGCCCTACCCAACTGCATCAAATCTTGAGCTTCCGCAAACAGCGGCGAATCCTGCGGCACCACTGAAGCAGCCTCGATCGCTCCCGGCAGGTCTTTCGCCCCTAACTGCTTAGTAGCCATTGCCAGCAAAGTCCGACTCCAGCCCTCAATTTCCTTCTCAGCTTTAGCGCGGGCAAAAAGCTGCGAGTCTATTTTACGAGCCAGGACGATCGCCTCAGCGAACTTTTGCGGAGTTCCGTCCTTCGCCAAATCTCTAGCCTCTTGCAAGCGCTGCCAGCCGTTTCTTTCCAAAGAAATCTGCTGGATCAGCTCGTTGTAACGCTTCTGACTCCAGAAAATATTTTCCAGCTTAAATAGAGCTTGAGCATAATCCCAGGCTTTCCTTAAATCCTCACTTTTCAAAGCTGCTAGGGCTGTATCGTAGAGTTTTTGGCCCTCCTGCCAATTTTTTTCCCAAGCAGTAACCGCCTCCTGTACCTCTGGGTAAGACGGACTGGTTTTCGGAATTTTCGCCACAATCTCCAGAGCACCCTTCAAATCGCCCCTCTCTATTTTTGCTCTGGCAAATCCTAGAATGGCTTTCGACCATTCCCCTATCAAATGTTGACCCTGCGAGTATAGCGGATGTTCTTTCGGCCAAGCCTGCACCAGCGCCATTGCCGATTCTAGCTGTTCTAGCTTGCCCGACTTAGCCGCTTGCTGAGCGCAGTAAAGTCGCTCTCCGTCCGCCGCCAGCGGCGACAGTTGCTGGCAATTCGGCGGTGGCGGCATCGTCAGCAACCACAGAAATGCAGCGGCACCGGTTACTCCAAATCCCACCAGGAGACTCAGCCAGATAAGCTGCCACTGCCAAAAAGTTCTTTTTCCCTCGGTCGGCAGCGCCGTTACTGAGGAACTCGCATCACCTGTCACCTCTGCACTGAACTGTGCCGTCGGTTTAGGGGATGGGTTGTATTGCGGTGGTGTGTGGAATTGGTCAGATTGTCGTCTCGCCATTACTTCAGCCTGTCCTGTAATGCGCACTAGAATGCGACACTCCCACATCAAATCTATAGATTATGATGTCGGCTTCTGACTCCTGTTAAGGAGATCGAGAACTTCCTTCAAGGTACTGGTCATCTTTCCCTCTACGGCGTTTTATAGTGAGGTTCGTGTCCAGCCCCACTGGTTGCTTCCGAGTATTTTAGGCTCTCGAAGCACGTAAATCATACCAGTTATCACACAGTTATTGACAGATCCGGGGGCTGTTTAGCAGAAAAAACAGTGTAAAGCCCCGTCAGTCCATCAATTTTAGATTTTAGATTTTAGATTTTAGATTTTAGATTTCACTCTGCAGATGAAGTAGGGGAGGGATTAAACTAAGGTCTAATATTAAATCCGGATCAGAAATCCCTTTATCAGACTCAGCGGTTGAAACCAATCCTACACAAACTATCCTCCACTCCAAGCGGATTAAAAAATAAAGGGGCAGTAAAGCCGGATTTGCTCTACACTTTGAGGTGTAGCGACTAGAACTAATTTTTTCGGTTTAATCGTAAATTTTATTCCCGATCGCCAAACTTGCCGATCGAGTTTCATTTTTTTGTTTTCCTTTTTTTCTATTGTGCCGAATTCCGGCTGGCGACGGCAAAAAAAACGATCGCACCCAGCAAAATACTTAAATCATTTTATACGACCGACCGGCCCCGCACAAAGCTCGGTTTTGCTTCCAACAGCCGCGACTTTATCCGTTACGAAGCCTTTGGCGTATCGCTGACACTCGATGCCTGGGTGGCGGACTCTGCCGATCGATACCCGTAGAAATCTATCCGGTAGTCTACAATTCTGACACCAGTTTGCTGTTGGATTTGCTCGATTAAGTCGAGCGGCAATTCCACATGAACGTCCAGAATCTGAGCCGTATCAATACAATTGACGTGAGAGTGAGAGTCGCTGACATTGCCGTACAAGCGTCCCTCCGAGCGTTCTATGCACTCAATAATCCCTTCTCTCGACAAAGCTTCTAGATTTTGATAAACCGAAGTATGACCGATCGAATGCGCTTTTTGGTTGAGGCGATCGTAAATTTCGCGAGCGGAGAGGTGTTCTTTTGCCTCCCACAAAAGTTCTAGAATAAATCGACGCTGGCGGCTCAAGCGCATTCCCATCGCCTGACAGCGGTTTAAAGCATCTTCTAATGAACGAATTGGTTTCACAGCTACCGCCTTATAAAGCCTGCTCGATTTTTAATTCTGGTACAATATTGCACGCCTACATATCCACTAATTCTAACGCAGGCTTGCCCAACAGTAGAAGGTAGAGGTCAAAAATTTCGAATGAGTGAATTTTTTCGAGTTGCTGCTCAACGAGCGGCTGTCAGCACCCACCAGAAAATTATCCGCCTCACAAATATTGCTTTGACTCTATCTTCTACTGCAACACCTCCTAGTTCGAGGATTTGATGGCGTTAACCAGTAACTTGGCGATTTCCGAGAGTTGCTTTTTGTTGAAAGTTTTGAGCAAAAGCTTGACTACCGCCTTCGGTTCGGCTGGAAGTGCGACTTGCTTCGACGCGGCTACTGGGGCTGCTGCGGCTGCTGGGGCGCTTGCCTCTGCTGGTTTTGGGCTTGCTGCCAAAAGTAGCAAATTTTTACTCGGAACGATCGTCTTGACTTTCCCCACTTGTACTAAATCGCCAGCTTCCTTGAGTTCTTTGATAATCAGCGGAGCTAAGACTTTATAAGAGTTTTTGGGATTAACGATCGCTGCTCTAGCGGTTTTTACTAAATTTTGCCAAGTCTCTATTTTACCTCCCAACTTATAGAGGCGAACGCACACAGCCGTCAACTCAGAGCGACTAGCAGCCGATTCTTTCTGCTTGAACACCTGCAACATTTCTTTGAGTAAACTCATCACTTCAACAGCAAAATTCGCCGGCACAGCGCCCGCTGTTGGAGCGGCGGGCGTACCAGACCCAGCAGCAGCTTGCACTTTGCCCGACGCCAATTTATCGAGATGAGTTTCCAGTTGAGCAAAAACAGGCATCACCTGCTGCACGAGTTTTTCTCCCTCTTCATTCCTCAAGCCGAAAGGCCCCTCCAGTCGCCCCAGCAAGTCCTTAAGCGTATCAACTCCCTTTAAAAATAGGGATTCTGCCGTTTGGTCAACCTGCTTGACGGGCCCGTCCTTGAGCACCTTAAAACAATCTTCCAAGCGGTGAGCGGTTGTTTTAATACTATCTAAGCCAAGCATAGCCGCCCCTCCTTTCACGGAATGGGCGGCTCGAAACATCTCTTGGACGCTTTCGGGGTCTTTCATAGTGGACTTTAAATCCACTAAACCATTTTCTAGAGTATCGAGGTGCTCCTTAGCCTCCTCTATAAACAAACGCATAATTCGGTCTTGCTGATCTGACACGACAGTCCTCCTAACAATCTCAGCACCCTCCAGAAAGCACCCTCTTCGCGGGAGAAAACACGACTCCTGCCCAGAGTCGGAAGCTCCCATGCAAAACATTCTAGCCTGCCTCAGCTAGCAGACTCAAAATACTGGTGTCGGGGCAATCTTAGCTCTAAAACTGGTGCGGTGGAGATTGAGCCTAGAGTTCTGAGGGAGTATCTGGAGCGACTTCAATACCCATTCCTTGTTTCATCATCTGCTGAGCCGTAATCAAGTCGCTTAACTCCTTGACTTCGACGCCGATGTCTTGGCAAGCCTGTTTCAGTTCCCGCTCGAAGGTGTTGAGGTCGCCTCCGTAGCCACAAAGCTTCGCGGCTGTGGCGATTCCTTGTTGAGCGTTAGCTTTGGCGCAGTCGATCAATTCAATGCCTTTGAGGGGTTGGGAGGATGCCATAATTTCAAGCCACAATTTATCTTTTCTCCCACTCTACCTAGAAGGTTGAGGTCGATCGATCTATCGAAAGGCATGAAAAATCCTGCCTGTGCTGCGTGTTACCAATTCATACCTATTTTTTGGGAGTTCCTGCGAAGATGGCAGTAGTTGAGATTTTCTAACCCAGACTGTGCCTAAATTACAGTAGATTATTGTGAAAAATGTTTCCCAATCTAAAATGCACTGGGTCTGGAGCGTCCGGCACCGCGTGTTTGTGTCTTTTCTCTTTGCTATGGCAGTTGCTGTGTTGCTGCCACCTGACTATCTCCCCCTGACTCGGACGCTGTGCATCTGGAACGCGGGCGCGGTCAGTTTCCTGATTTTAACTTGGATGCTGATGCTGCAAGGCACTCCCGAAATGATGCGCCACCACGCTCAGCAGTTGGATGCTGGCCGCTTAACAATCTTAAGTACGATCGTGGCAGCCGCTTTTGCTAGTTTGTTAGCCATTTTCTTCCTGCTGCGCGATACCAAAGGTCTGTCACCGAATTTGCTATTTCTGCACTTGGGGCTTTCTGTCCTAACAATTGTTGGGTCTTGGATGCAGGTACACACTATCTTCACGATGCACTATGCTCGCAGCTACTACAAAAACCGCAGCAAGCAGCACGGCAGTTACTTACAGGCGGGGGGTTTGGATTTTCCGGGCGACGAGGAACCAGATTACAAAGATTTTTTATATTTCTCCTTTGGTATTGGCATGACTTGCCAAGTTGCAGACGTGCAGATAACTTCTCGTTCCACGAGGTATCTCGTGCTTTTTCACAGCGTGCTGTCGTTCTTTTTTAACACCGCTATTCTGGCTATGAGTGTCAATATTATTGCTGGATTGAGTTGATAGGATTCAGTTCCATATGTTGAGGTTATCGGTAGGATCGTACTTCCTATTTTTTTTGAAGTATTTTATATCCATCAGTAGGACACTTGTATTACTATAGTTATATCCTCACTTAAAATACTCATAATTGGCTATGCCTACACCTTCGACAAGCGATCTGCCTAAACCTAAGTCTTGGGATGAGTTTGAAGATATTGTGTGGGATATTTACACACGAAAATGGAAAGATCCCAATGCTAAAAGGTACGGTAGAACTGGACAAGCTCAGAAGGGTATTGACATATACGGTCAACAAAATAGCTCTAATAATTATGTTGCCGTTCAATGTAAATGCTATGGGGACAATAAGCTCAATGTAGAAACAATCGCAGCCGAGGTTAAAAAAGCCGAGTCATTTTCCTCTAAAATTAGCGAGTATTTGATTGCAACTACAGTATCAAGAAACATAAAAATTCAAGATGATATTCGGAATCTAAATAATAAACGTCACTTACAAAATAAGTTTACTGTTCATGTAGTTTTTTGGGAGGATCTCTGTAGCTACTTAGCACACCCAGATAATTATGATTTGCTCACTAAGCATTATGGCGTATGGGAGCATATCTTTGCAAACCCGCAAAAAGAAGAGGGACAGAAAGTTGCATCAATTCGATATCTTCTTAGTTTAGAGATACAGCGAGACTGCGAGTTGCTTCAGGAAATTATCGCTCACAACGAGGAAGGTTATTTATCTAACAAGTGGCAATCATGCCTCAGCCAAAATCGTGGTGTATGGAAAGATATATCGTGTCGAATACTTCTAAGTCAGAGTGGCGATGAATTGATGCGGCATATTCATAATTTTTATAAGCACTTAGACAGTATCGAGGAGAACTGCAAAGATTTACTTGCGCTGAAATCAAAAGCTCAAACCTTTGAATCAAAACCTAAGTACGAAAACGGGATTCTCAGATTAGACACTATCCCTCTACCAGCCTGGACTGAGAAATATTTCACAGAGGCAGATGAAATAGCACTTCTCAATAGCAAGAAAAGACATTACATGAAATTGAGGAAATTGAAAGAGATAGTTCCGATGGTACTAAATTCTGGTAATCTAATTGTCGATAAATTAAATCAACAGTAAGTTTTTCTGTTTGCAACCTTACTCCATCTAGGGCCAGCAGCCCTCACTTCGCCAATTCGGAGAAGGCTAATTATTGGTTCGCCAAGTAGGTTTCTTAAATCATTTGGGAGGTTGTCCATACTAGCAGTCAGTTTCAGTTTCTCAAGCCATCGCTGAACTCGTGATTCAAACTCAACACCATGTTGTCCTTTCCATTGCTCATCTGCCGGTGGTAGCAAATAATCTGGAAGTTTCGCTTCACCAACTACATCAATTGACTCACCATTATACTTTTCTAAGGAGTCGCGGAGCAGAATTACGCGCTCTCCAGTTACGACAAGTCCAACTGAACAACCAATAGATGCCATATTGTTTTTAAGCTGTGCAATAAGTTGAGCGTTGATACTGATGTCTTTGGGCTTTACCTCAACGATCATCAGATATTCCCCATCTTGGCTTGTCACAACAATATCTGGTTGGGATGTTTTTATCATGGCATTATATCGCAGCAAATTTATTGGCGATGCAGTAAATCAACGACTAGCCTAAGCTTTGCGTAACAAAATTATAACTTGAGGGCATTCAAATTAGGTCATTTAAACGTCAAGACACGGACAATCAATTGATCTACTAAGTTGATGTTGATGGGACAGCAATTTTAATGCTGATTTCTTCACCCACAGCCTCTAGCCCTCCATCCCCCACACTACAGAAACACTACAGCAAACGGGCGATCGCACGCCCCCGTTCTGCCAATCTCAAAATTTCCTGACATTTTTGTTGCTAAAACGAAGTCATTACGAG
Source organism: Microcoleus sp. Pol1C5 (assembly GCF_036701115.1). Classification (NCBI taxonomy): domain Bacteria; kingdom Bacillati; phylum Cyanobacteriota; class Cyanophyceae; order Oscillatoriales; family Microcoleaceae; genus Microcoleus; species Microcoleus sp. Pol1C5. The sequence goes on from NZ_JAUBQE010000020.1 coordinate 86,382, forward strand.
TATGATTTAACAAGAAGCAAAAAAGACCCACGCCATGAGGATCGAAGAAATACCCCTCAACCAGATTCGCCGCCCCCTGCCGCGAGTCAACGACCAAACCAAAGTAGCCGCCCTCATGGAATCCATCCGCGAGGTAGGTTTAAACGAACCCATCGACGTGCTAGAAGTAGATGGTCAGTATTACGGATTTTCCGGCTGCCACCGGTACGAAGCTTGCCAGCGTCTCGGTTTAGAAACTATCCGCTGTAATGTACGCCGAGCTCCCCGTGCCGTGTTGCAGATGCACTTAGCCTGAGCCTCTCAATAGAAATTCACGACAGGCAAACATTCGATCGCCCAAAGCTTTCTAAGAAGTTCGATCGACAATCACTAATAACAACCTAAAAACCTATGACTACCAACAATCACAAACAACATCTTTACCCCACCCGCATAGATATGTCAGCAGCCACCCGCTCTCAAGTAGTCGGGCTGCTCAACGCCACGCTGGCAACGACTCTGGACTTAAAAACTCAAGTCAAGCAAGCTCACTGGAACGTCAAAGGCATGGACTTCTACCAGTTGCACTTGCTGTTTGACGAAATGGCAACAGAACTCGAAGAATACATCGATTTGGTTGCCGAACGGGTCACAGCTTTGGGCGGTTTGGCTGTAGGAACAGCCCGCACAGCCGCGGCAGATTCAATCCTGCCAGAGTTTCCTTTCGACATTTTAGATGGGAAAGAATATGTGACGGCTTTGGCCGATCGCTACGCACCCTACGCCAAACACCTGCGAGTCGCCATCGACAAAACTGGCGAACTCGGCGATGCCGATACAGCGGATCTGTACACCGAAATTTCGCGGGCAATTGACAAGCGTTTGTGGTTCCTAGAAGCGCATTTGCAAGGTTCTGCGACAACTGCAACAGTCGCCGCCGAAAAAGTAGCCGTCAAATAGCCACAAAAAAAGTTGTGGGGTGGGCGCGGGAGCCCGCCCCACAGATGTATTTCCTTAAGGCTCGTGACAGTTTACGATCGAGAATATGTCCATTTATTAATTTGGATGAGTTTTTCGTGACTGCCAATATTCCAGATTATGCTCCTCAACTGCAACGCCTCATCGAACAGGCGGGGCTTTCGAGCGATCGAGAACTCAGCCAAAAAGCAGGAGTTTCCGAGATCCAGCTAAGTCGCCTGCGTCGCGGCTTAGCTTTGCAAACCCGAGCCGACATCCTGCTCAAAATCAGTCAAGCTTTGCAAATTTCCTTAACGGAACTGCTCGCAACCTTGGCGCCAAACTATGTAGAGTTAGAACAGGCACCACCGACAGCCCTAGAACAAGAATATCAGCGCCTGCAAGCTTCGATCGAACAGCAGCGAGAATCTTTGATGCAGGAATTCCAGCTATCTAGCGTGCAAATTTTAGAATCTTGGATGTTGCAGTGGCCCACTGCTGCGAGCAAAGCTCAGGAAAATCACAACTTGCGGGCTCAGAAACTACTGCCGTTGCTGCGGCCAGTTGAGCAGTTATTGGAGCATTGGGGAGTGGAGTCGATCGCCCCAGTCGGAGTCCAGATTCCCTACAACCCCCAACAGCACCAGCTCATGGAAGGAACAGCCGAACCCGGAGAACCCGTCAAAGTGCGCTACACAGGGTACAGACAAGGCGACAAACTCCTCTACCGCGCCAAAGTTAGCCGAGTTTGATTAATACCAGAAGGGCATTCGGCAGAACAAAGATTGTCCCTATCTCCAAATTCACTCCTGGCTAAGCGCTGCGACTCTGAGCGGCGTTACGATCCGCGACGAGCACCATCTCTTGCACTCAAAACTATTCTCCTGCTCTTAGGCTTTGAGGCTTTCCTCCTCTCTTATTTGGCTCTGAGTCCATCTCGCAGCTATACTAGCCTAGTCTGGCTAGAAATTCTGACATTCCCACCGCAAAATATGAGTCCTGTAGTTAAAATTATTCAGCCCTCTGGCATTTTAGACGGCACCAAGGCAAGTCAATTCCGCCAAGAGATTAGCGACCTAGTGGAAGCGGGAGCCGATGTGGTATTGATAGACTTCACTGATGTGACATTTATGGATAGTTCTGGTTTGGGCGCTTTAGTCTTAGCGCTCAAAACAGTCCGGGCCGCTGGGAGTCAATTAGTTGTCTGTTCTATCAACGAGCAAATCCGCATCTTATTTGAACTCACCAGCATGGATCGAGTTTTCGAGATATTTCAGACCCGCGATGCTTTTAATAGCAAAATTCTCTCAACTAACTAAATCTTTGGACTGCTGCCTTCTTGCTATTTGGTCGCAGATGCAATGCAAGAAGTCAGCTAGCCAAAGTTTACCTTGAGTAAAGACCAATCATCATCAAAAACTGCTTTAGCGTTCAACTTTTGAATGTAGTTCAAAACCAGCTCTAACTGGTCGGCACTTGCACCGTTGTAAGCTGCTAACAAATCTACGAAAGGGTCAAGCCCCCAGATATTGCCGTCAGGTTGGTGGATCTCGTATACCCCGTCGCTAAAGATGTAGAGAGTGCTCAAATCCTCGACATCGCAGCAATTATCGACATAGGGGGCGTCGGGGAACATCCCAACAGGCATTCCGGGGGTTTTTAATCGCTGGATTTTAGCGGTGCTCGCAGGGGACTGGGAAATCAACACGGCCGGTGGATGGCCGGCGCTGGCATACACTAACTGGCGAGAAATGCGGTTGTAAACGCCATACCAGATGGTGAAATACTTGTCATTTTGGTAGCTCATCTGGAAGGTGGTGTTCAGGGCGCGCAAAACGTCGCTGGGTTTGTAGTAGTCTATGTTGGGGAGCGTGCGCGATCGCAGCAAATTCAGCACGGCCACCGAAGGCAGCGCAGCCCGCAAACCGTGACCGGCTACGTCGAGCAAGTAAATCGCCAAATAATCGGCATCTAGCCAGTTGTAGTCGAAGCAATCTCCCCCCAACTGCCGGGAGGGAATGAATTTTGCTTCGATGCTGAAAGGTTCCGTCATCGGATCTGGCAGCAGCGATTGCACGTACTCGGCGGCCTCGGCTAACTCTGCTTCCAGACTTTGCTTGGCAATTTTCAAATCTCGGCTGAGTTGGTGCAGCCGCAATCCGGCGCGTACTCTCGCCTGTAATTCGTTCAGTTCGATCGGCTTCGAGATAAAATCGTCGGCACCGGCGTCGAGGCCTTTGACTCGATCGGCGATCGAACCCAAAGAAGTCAACAAAAAGAATTGTGTAGTTGACAGATCCGGATCTGCCTTAACTCGACGACAGACATCTATGCCCGTCAAGCGCGGCATGATCCAATCGCAAATTATCAGGGCCGGACGCAATTTTTGCGCCTGGGCTACACCGTCTTCGCCATTACTTGCTACTGTTACTTCGTAACCCTGTTTTTTCAGGGTTCTTCTCAGCAGTTCCTGAACAGCCGTATCATCGTCAATAACCAGAATTTGAAACATGGGCACTTAGGTACTACAAGTTTTTCAAGGTCTGGGGGTCATTTAAAATATATCCTGTCAGCGCCCTTGTCTGAGATTGAGTATAGTTTATTGACATCGCTTTGAGGTAATTGCTTTTGACGGCGGGTCGTTGAGTTCAATTTACGTTAAAATTTGATGGAAATTTGGCGCGATCGAACTTCACTCAGTTTATACTCAGAATATAAAATTTTATAGACTTTTATTTGCCACCGGCGCTAGTTGACATGGAAGTGCTATTTATGGTAAAGTGATTCACCGATTATTCGATTAGACATTGATCCACGGCCCACCAGAGCTAGTATCCTCAAACTACCATTCAATTTTGCCGCCGTTATACTTTGTCTCGTTGTATTTTATCTGGTTGTATTTTGTCTCGTTGTATTTTGCCCACCGGCCGATGAAGAACTTGTGTGGTGAGCGTGATTGAATTAAAGGGTTCTGAAAAGTTGCCGATGCTAAAAAAAGCGGATCTTCAAGTCAATACAGGTCTGAATGGATTAAGCTGGGTTTTGTCGTGGTTTGCACAATTGTACGACTCGCGAATTCCTACAAGTGTGTGGATAAGGTGTCAGTTGGCTTTGGCTGAGGGCTTTACGAATGCGGTGCGTCACGCCCACAAGGGCAAACCAGCGGATTTGCCTGTTGACATTCAGGTGGCTGTGTTCGCTGAATCTTTAGAGATTAAAATTTGGGACTCGGGCGATCCGTTTGATTTAGAGAAAAAAATCAAAGATATTTCGGAAAAAGTCGATATTCACTCTCCGGGCGGGCGGGGCCTAAAATTGATTAAAGACATCGCAGACAGTATTAGTTACGAGAGAAAGGCTGATGGACGGAATTGTTTGTCGATTGTCAAAAATTATACTCCTGTCTCAAGGCCCAACAATGAAGATGATATTTTGGAAGCGGTAGAGGAAATTTCTGATTAATGGGTTCATCGGGTTTTAAACGCGGGACATCGGATTCAGCCACAGCAGAATTGTCCGTTTTAATTCATTTAATTCTCGATACACTTCTTGTTTGACCCACTGCCCGATCGCATCGAAGGGTGTAAAAATTTGACCCACAGGCCAGCTAACATCTTGCCCCAAGGGCGTTTGATGGTTGCCAGTCAGAGTCTGAACTGTAATCATGTCGGAAAATCGTGCTTTTAGCAGTTTGGTCAACAGCAGGGTTTGGTCGATGTTGTCGCCGTTAAATTTGACTAAAAGATTGCGCCGGATTTGATAGCTATCTTGGACGAGGCGATTAGTCTCTTGTGGGGAAGGGGTAAACTCGACGTTAAAGACGGGGGAAATTTGCTCCACGATCGGGATTGCTTCTGATGCCGCATAATTGTTGAAAGAAATCAGAATATTGCCTGCCCTTTCTACGTCAAACACAGAACCGATGAGGAGGTGGAGTTTGCATCCCATGCTGTGTCCCATGCCGTAGATGGGGAGATAGGAAGATTTGAGCAATTTAGTGGCGCGCAGGCGATCGAGGGCATTTTCAAATTTGTTGAGGACATCGCGGGCGATCGCAATATGATCCAAAGTATTGACAAACGGCGTTGCTACTACAACATATCCTTGATTCCCCAAAGCTTCTAACAGCCAGCGATAGGTGAGTTGCGGTGCTGTCGCCACAAATGCACCGCCGAGAAAATGTACGATCGCGATCGGTCTTGAAGGAATTAATACCCAGTTGCCAGAAACTTCTTGCCAGTCCATAAATTCAATCTAATTCCCAATAAAAAGGCGATCGTCCTCTGAAGGTAGAAAGCATAATTTTTGCTAAATTTTTGCTGTTATTTTCTGCTTCAAAAAGGGGTTTGCTACCCATTTTCTCATTCAAAAAACTTTGCTCTTTACTTATATTATTATATTTAGTGTAACTGTTTTCGCAGCAAGGTAGCACGGTGCGGGAACGCTACTATTAGCGCCCTGTATAGGCTTGAAGCTAGTGGCAGAATAAATCAAGGCTGACATCGGCTGGCGACTTTAAAAATTTTTATATCGTCTCTCAGCGCAAGGCTGCAAGCGCTTGTAATTAGTAGTGCGGGTAATTGCTCGGACAGAATGTTAACAGTCAAATACGGCTCAAAACCCCAATATCGCGTATTAACCAGCCCCTGGGAGCTCGGCTTCGATTCGGCTTTATTGGCAGCACCTAATTTCTTCACTAAACCCGCATACAACTATAACATCCTTTAGGACAGCCCCCATCCTTTAGGACAGCCCCCCGATTTCAGAAGATCGCTGGGGGTTTAATTCTGGCGAATGACCCATACCTTCTGCCGTTTGATGACTCAACTTTTCGTGAGCCTTCATCCATTTCCACTTGTGCACAGTAGCTTGAGGATTTAGCACTGTGGTAGCCACGCCGTAAACAAGAGTCGGCAAAACCTCCCGATTTAACCAACTTTGTCCCAACTTTCTCATGTAGTGCAGTGCCAAAACTTCTCGAAATTTGTTAAGCCTTTGCAAAAGCGGCAAATTATTAAAACATAACTGTTCGTACTCGTGGAGTGATAACTCTTTTTCTCCCCGCAAGCGCCGCAGTTGGTTTTCCTTGACACAATCAGAAGCTATACGCTTTTTCAGCCAATGCTTATCTGTGAGAGAGTTCCCTCTAATTCGATAATTTCCCAACGGTTCTGTCGCCGCTAGCAAGCCATACTTTTGAGCAAGTTTGGTAAATAACTCTGTATCTTCTCCTACCTGCCAATCTTCTGCAAACCCGCCTTCCTTGAGAATAATGGAGCGATCGACTACAACAGAAGACGGGAAAACCCAAGGGCTTTCGCCTGTCTCCTTAATCGCCTGCATTTCTGCTTTAGTTGTAGGATAGGTTGGAATATAACTCAACTTATTACCGTGCTTGTCTAAATATCGCAAAGCGTGAGCCACAGCTTTGACTTCGGGATTGTCTGCGAGCATCTTCAAACAAACTTCTAACTTATTGGGTTCCCAGGTATCGTCGCTGTCGATAAACGCTACATATTCGCCTGTGGCGCGATCTATCATTAAATTTCTCGACTTAGAAACCCCGTAATTTTGGGGATTCCTGAAGTATTGAATTCTAGAATCTTGCTCGACTAGCTTAGCAGCAACTTTGTCAGTAGCATCAGTAGAAAAGTCATCAACAATTAAAATTTCGAGATTCTTGTGGGTGTTATTGAGTACGGAGGCAACTGTCTCGGCCAGAGTGTCGGCAGCATTGAATGCAGGAATGATTACACTAACTTTTTGGCTGTTCATAACTTGCATTAAGGTGTGGTTTGGTAGTTGTTCGCCGAAGTATAGTCTCTCAGCAGACACTCTAGCTCATTTACGTGCAAGTACCTGTAGCCAGGAAACTTGCCTACATACTGCCAATATAACAGGTTTACCGAGGTCAGTGTTATCTACCATAAGGGGGGAAAGCCGTTAAAAGACGGAGTGCAGACTATTTGGGAGGCAATTTTTCTGACACAGACCTCGGTTGCTAGGCATTTAGGGTTTGGTAGGCGGATTGGAATTTTCCTAAAGTCGATCGCATTTTTTTGCTTTAATACCGCTTACCCAGAAAAACTGGGCCTCACCCAAAATTATTGGCTTGAGAATTAGATATCTACTAAAAAACCTACTTTCTGACTCAGATCGATGCCAGTTAATCGGCGAGCGTAAAATTTTTTGTCCGACCCCCCTGGCGTGCGACTGAGGTCAAAGTCCTGACTACAAACCTATTTTATTGATTAATTCATCACTCGAACAACTTCCAAAAAATTGATCTGCTAAGTCTGCTATGTGTGGCATTACCATAGCAATCACCTAAAAGTGTGAGTTAATTATTTTTGAGGTTTCATTTACTGGCAATGCTTAATTAGGCTAGGAAAAAAAATAATTTGAAAATTCATAATATTTGTGAATATTGGTTTCTCTAATTTGCCTCTTTAGCATTTCCTATCGTAAATCAGCAATGCAGTTTATAGCCGATTATCAGCTTTTTTGAAATCACTAGCTTTTCAAAAAAGATGCTTTTTTCAACTTGTTTAATTATTAAATTGCCATAAGCTGTCCCTGATTTTTCTCTTCCTCTTGTACCGCGACAGGTTCCCAGGGTCAAATGGTTTCCCCATCTGCCATCACAGGTAATTTATTTGCGGTTGAACTCAGTACCGCTAGATTTTAGGGAAGATGCTTCTAAAAGTATAGTATAAAAAATCCTCGCCTCATCCGTAAAAAATGTTGCCAAAGTTCTTGAGCAAAGTGCAAATTTATACTTGTTGCCTAACAGTCTTGGTGTTGGGCGGCTGCCAGCAACAGCTACACCCAACCTTGCTGCAGCAGCGCAGCAAACAGGGCATGGCAGTTTCAGCTCACCCTCTGGCGAGCGCTGCGGGGCTGGCCGTGCTACAACAGGGAGGCAATGCAGTGGATGCGGCGGCTGCTACGGCTTTGGCGATTTCGGTGGTGGAGCCTTTTTCGGCGGGTATCGGTGGCGGGGGTTTTTTGCTCCTGCGGCGGGCCGAAACGGGGACTGTGCAAGCGCTGGATTTCCGGGAACGAGCTCCGAAACGGGCGGCGCGGGATATGTATCTCGACAAGCAAGGTAAGGTGCGCCCAAGGGCAAGTCGCGACGGGCATTTGGCGGCTGGTATTCCGGGTACTGTTGCTGGACTTTATACGGTGCACCGCGAGTATGGTAAGTTGCCTTGGGCCCAGGTGGTGGCCCCAGCGATCGCCCTGGCTGAAAAAGGCTTTCCGGTAAGTTCGCGGTTTACCACGGCTACCGGGCGACGACAGGATGTGTTCAAAAAAAACCGGGCGGCGCGGGAGGTTTTTACTCGTGGTGGCATTTTATACCAGCCGGGTGAGCTTTTGGTGCAGCGGGATTTGGCGCGGACTTTGCGGCAGATTGCACAAAATCCGCAGAGTTTTTATACCGGGGACATTGCGCGGGCGATCGCCGCCGATATGGCTAAAAACGGCGGCATTATCACTCTCGAAGATTTGAAAAACTATACGCCGATTTGGAGAAATCCGGTTTGTGGCAACTTTCGCACTTACGAAATTTGCGCGATGTCCCCTCCTTCTTCCGGCGGCGTTCATTTGTTGCAAATCTTAAATATTCTGGGAGATTCGGATCTCAAGAGGTTGGGAAGGCAAAGTCCAGATACTTTGCACTTGCTGGCGGAGAGCATGAGGATTGCTTATGCTGACCGGGCTGAGTATCTGGGCGACCCGGATTTTGTGAGTGTACCGGTCAAAGCTTTGACTAGCAGCAATTATGCCAAATTGAGACGACCGCAAATCCAAATGTCAAAAGCCAGACCCTCCAGCGAGGTAAAGGCTGTTGACGCTGAAACTTTGAGCCGCTTTGTGTGGGAGTCTCCCGAAACTACCCACCTCACGGTAGTTGACGAAGAGCGCAACGTAGTAAGCTTAACGTTTACGGTGAATGGGGGTTTTGGGGCTGGAGCCGTGGCCGCGGGTACGGGAATTTTGCTCAACAACGAGATGGATGATTTTGCAGCGGCGCCGGGAGTGCCGAATTTGTCGTCTGGTTTGGTGAGCGGGGAGGCAAATTCGATCGCCCCTGACAAAACTCCTTTATCGAGCATGACGCCGATTATCGTGACCGAAAATGGCCAATTCCGTCTGGCTGCTGGGGCTCCCGGAGGCAGCACGATTATTACCACGGTGTTGCAAATTGTACTGAACGTATTGGTTTACGACATGAATGTCGGCGATGCTGTGTCTGCACCTCGGGTACACCACCAGTGGCAGCCCGATCGCCTGATGGTGGAACGGGGAGGTTTTGAGGCTGCGACGCTTTCGGAGTTGCGGCGGCGGGGACACCAGATTGTCGAACGTGACGACTGGGGCAATGCCAATGCGATCGTCCTGACTGCAGACGGTTGGTTGGAAGGGGCTGCCGATCGGCGCGGGGAAGGAGAAGCAAGGGGATTTTAGTCAACAGTCGGTCGATTTTAGATTTTAGATTTTAGATTTTAGAGGGGAGCGAGACTTCGGTGACTCAACGATTTGAGATTTACTCCAAAGATGAATCTGAAATGTTGAACTAGGGTCAAAAATTTTGATATCTCTAGGACAGGAATCGGGCGCTTATATACGTTTTTTGGGCGAGGTCATCTTTCCTGACTCATTAGCTATTAGTCATTAGTCATTAGTCATTTGGGATCTCGCAAACGGTATTAAAACCCGGTTTCTTTTGTCTCCAGTGCGTAAGTCCTGAAATTATTCGTCTATGTACGTTTATTTTTGCATCCCTATTTTTGCGCTGAGGTTTATTGGGTGACTAACTGCCAACATTTACCAAAACAAATAATCACCAAAAGCGTATATTTACTTACGTGTAAAGTTATGGTAAAGGCACTAGACATTAATAGTTATATAATGTAAAAATTAAGTTGTGGATAGGATCAGTTTTGTATCTTCCAGGAAAAATTTATGATAATTACTCACAAAATTGCTGCCTTAACAGCTACATTAACTACTGCTCTGAGTTTGTTGGCAGCGCCAGCAATGGCATTTTCGGTAGGCGCAACTAATAACACTGAGACTTTAAAAAATAATTTATTGGGGGCTAATACAGCCGGGTTGAGTAATTTCTCTGTTTCAATCACGGGTAATCCGGCTGCTTTTGGTACTTTCACTAATGACCCATTCGGTTTGACATCAGGTGTTGTTCTGAGCACTGGTAGAGTCGCCGATATACCAGGTCAGAATCGGAAAGATAACTTCACGACACAGGACAGCGATTTAAGCACGGACTTTGGTCCTAATGGTGAAAAGGGGGATCTGACTCAGCTAAACCTCAGCTTTTTTGCTAATAGCACGGTTGAAAAGTTGTTCTTTCAATATGTATTTGCTTCTGAGGAGTTTCCTGAGTTCGGCGGTTCTAAATATAATGACGATTTTGAACTGCTGCTGAACGGCATTAATTTGGCAAAATTGAGCGACGGAAAAACAGTTACGATTAATAATCTTGTTCCCGATCCATATAATCGCTCTAAAGATCACCCCGACTATATTGACAACCCAAGTTTCACAGGTATTGCTGCTAACATCATTAAGCTGGACGGTTTTACTAAAGTTTTAGGTTTTGAGGGTTTGCTCAAGCAAAATCAGACGAATGTTCTGAGCATTCGCATTAAAGATGTGGGCGACGGCAAGTTAGATTCTGCTGTATTTATTAAAGGCGGTTCTGTGGGGACGGTTGAACCTGAGCCGGTTCCCGAACCTATGACTGTGGGAGGTTTGATGGCGGGAGGCGCTATGCTGGCTGCTGGACGAAAGTTACGCAATCGCCGTGGCGGAATTAATTAATAACGGAAGGAAGAAGGAAGAAGGAAGAAGGAAGAAGGAAGAAGGAAGAAGGAAGAAGGAAGAAGGAAGAAGGAAGAAGGAAGAAACAGAACAGGAACCATTTTGGCGGTTGCTGTAATATGAATCTCGATTAGCCGTGTTGGAGACAGAAACGGGGTTTGATGAACGAAAAGACCTCGTTGTAGTTCTTAAACCGGGTAAAAAACTCGGTTTGTGCGATCGCGATCGCGTAATATCATGTCAAGTAATTTAACCATTATGGGTACGCAGCGAGGAATGCAAGTCCTCATAAAACTATGACGACGAATGCCCTCACTACGAACCAATTTTCTGGCGGTTTTTCTAGCGGACATAATATAAGTTTTTATCCCAAATTCGCAAAGGGCGGATTTTTTTGTATTTGGAGTTGCAGCAAATATTGCGCGTAAAACCCGCGTCTACAACCACTGACTAAAAACTAAATAATTTAGCTATGAACAGTACCATCGGGTAAGATTGTACCTGTTAATGTAGTCCGGGTAAGTTTGACCATAACTCGATCGCCGTAACCGATTTTTGCTCCTGTTAAGTCAGCACCGCTCAAGTCAGCACCGCTCAAATCGGCTCCTATTAAGTTGCTTTCTCTCAAGTCGGCATTGATCAAACAAGCTCCTAACAAATTGGCCCTGAACAAGTTTGCTTTGTGCAAATTCGCGCCTGTGAGGTTGACGTTGTGTAGAAAAGTATCGCTTAAGTCGGCTTCACTCAGGTTTGCATTGCTCAAGTTTCTTCCTGAAAAATCCTTTTCTTTTAAGGAAGCTCCTTTGAAGTTGGAACCGCTCAAATCGGGAGCTTGCGGCCCAGCTTGGCGGTAAGACTGAGATGACTGAGATGGCGGTGGCTGCGATTGGTAGCGGGACGCCTCTGAATAGGGCCCTGCAGGGTTTCCCCCATAGTTTCCTCCATAATTTCCAGCATATTTTCCTGAAGAGGGTTCAGAAGAGTAGCGGGGTTCTTTTGGGGTGGCCGGCGGTGGCTGGGTGTTTGGATACTGAGTATTTCTGTACTGAGTATTGGGTTGCTGAGTGTTTTGGTACTGAGTATTGGGTTGCTGAGTGTTTTGGTACTGAGTATTGGGTTGCTGAGTGTTTTGGTACTGAGTGTTTTGGTACTGAGTATTGGGTTGCTGAGTATTTTGTTGCTGGGTATTTTGTTGCTGAGTGTTTCTGTACTGAGTATTTTGTTGCTGGGTATTTTGTTGCTGGGTGTTTCTGTACTGAGTATTTTGTTGCTGAGTATTTTGTTGCTGGGTATTTTGTTGCTGGGTGTTTCTGTACTGAGTATTTTGTTGCTGGGTGTTTTGTTGCTGAGTGTTTCTGTACTGAGCGTTTTGTTGCTGGGTGTTTTGGTGCTGGGCGTGTTTGTGCTGGGTGTTTTGGTGCTGGGTGTGTTTGTGCTGAGTATGTTTTTGCTGAACGTTCTGATTCTGACCTCTTGGTTGAATCGATCGCAATTGTTCGCGAGCTTGATTAATTTCCTTAATCTTTTCTTCAGCTTTCTGTAGTAGTCTGGGATTGTCTTTGGGGATGCGATCGGGGTGCCAAATGAACGCTAAATCCTTGTAGGCTTGGCTAATTTCTTCTCTGGAAGCTCCCGGCAACAGTCCCAGCACTTTATAGTATTGGTCGAGGTCGTTCATTGTACCACCTTTCGCTTTAAGAAATTAGGAATTAAAAATTAAGATCGGAGCAAAAGCCGTTCTCAAAGCTTGCTTGTCCGATCGTACATTAGATGAACAATAACTCAGCTAAGCCGCTGCTGGCAAAAATTCTCGAATTCGCTGCAAGTATGTTGCGGCATCCTCCAGCATCGGAAAGTGAGCCGTATTCGGAATTATAACAAATTCTACTTTTTTGCTGAGAGAGGCTGCTTGCTCTCCCATGACGGCGGGGATAATTTGGTCGAATTCTCCGGCCACAAGCAGTGTGGGAACAGTCAGCCGCGCAAATTCTTGGGGCATTTCCTCGGCTGCTCTTTTGCTGACGGCCGTCATCATTGTACCTATAGCAGCTTGCTCGTCTGCCATTAAAAAATCCTTGAGAAACGCCAGACTGACCTCTGTGGGCAGGGAACGGCGCAAAAACCGGGCCATAAATAGCCGATCGGCAAAGGGGATCGATGCCAACCAAGACGGTCTAAATTTTACCACATATCCACCGAATTTGTGAAAAGTTGTAAAGGCTTTTTCATCGTATTCAAAAATCCCGCTGCAAGTGAGAATTGCTTTTTCTACTTTTTCGGGGTAAAGGTTGAGAAATAAAGTAGCAATTGAGGCACCTGTGGAGTGAGCATTGAGAAAGACGCGGCTTAAATTCAGAGATTCTAATAATTCCGCTAAGTCGCGGGCGTAGGTTTCGAGTTCGTAGCTTGACTCAGGATGCTCTTTTGGCAAGGGCGATCGACCAAAACCTCTCATATCGTAAAGCAAACAATCAAAATCATCAGCAATAGCTCGTGCCGTGCTTTCCCAGTAGCGCGCTGAGCCCGCCCAGCCGTGCAGAAATACCATCACTGGTTTCCCGCTAGGTTGGGCCGTGTTATCTGCCGTTATCCACTCGTAATAATGTTCTACACCGCGAATTGAAATGAAAGCCATGATTAAGTAGTTTTGAGTTTTGAGTGATGATAATTTTAAATCATATAGGAATGAGGGGCGATCGCGTCTCAGTTAGCCGAAGTCGTATAATGTAAGCAGCAAAAGATTAAAAGGAAATTTAATATGAAAGAATTAAATAAATTAGAATTGGATGGAATTAAGAACATGGGGGCAGTTAAGACTCAGGTAAAGCTGACCAATGCCATAGATGAAGCTCTAATTAGTCGGGGGTTGCTCGCGCCTCGGCTGTTGCCTGAGTGTGAAACAGAAGCTCTAGTAGATACAGGATCGGTTTACCTAGTAATTTCAGCAGAGATGGTACAGCAACTAGGTTTACCAATTATAGGACAGCAGCTTGTTAAGTATGCTGATGGTCGTCAGGAAACCCTAGGAGTAACCGAGGCTATATTAATTGAAATTCAGGGGCGTAGGACTACCGAGGATGCTCTGGTAACAGGTGATGAAGTGTTGATTGGTCAGGTGGTTTTGGAGAAGTTAGATTTGCTTGTCGATTGTAGGAATCAGCGGTTAATCGGGAATCCTACTAATCCTAATTATTCAGTGACTTATATCAAGTTAACAGGCGGCTGCTAAAAAAAGACCCAGATTCCCAACTTCTTAAAGAAGTCGGGAATCTCAAAAAATGAGACAAATATAGAAACTAATCATAAATATTAAGCAGCAGAAGCAGCCAGCCAAAATAAACCATCTACCAAAAGCGTGCTTAACACCGCGCCGCTAAACGCGCGCCAGTGCAGTTGCGTGCCGCGCAAACTCAGCAAACCGACTGTTAGCAACACAGCGATTAAAACGAGAGCCCAACCTATGCCCCAAGGAGTTTCGATTTGACAGATCGCACTTTGAAAAATCGGCATAGCTAATTCCGGTTCCGCGTGCATCACTTGCCGCCAGTAGGGCATCAACCCAGTTAAATAAAAATATAAATCAGTAATCGCAGTGCCCAAGAGCGAACCTAAATAAAAATAGCCGCCCACTTTTCCCCAAGATTTGCCCAAGCACCAAATAGCAAAAGGCAAGCCAATTGCTTCTATAGGTAGATGTAAAATTGGTTCCCATCTAAACCACCCCCAATAGATAGAACCTGCCAGCCAGCATCCGGCAAATCCTAATAATAAATCTCCCCAAAGTTGGGTTTTGGGGCGGAAAATGAGAATTAAACTCAGAACGAACCAGGGGATAGTTGACAGCAAACTGATGGTTGGATACAAGCGAACTAACGGTGCTTGCACGAAGACTGGAATTGAGACTAAAAATGCAGAGGCGCTAAATATCAACCACTGTTTGATGCTGTTTGTTGTGCCTGAAGTGACAGAATTGTCGAGGCGGGCAATGGTGGCAATAGGTGCGATCGCGGATGATACTAAATTAAGATTAAACAACTGATTGGACTCCGTATTGTTTCAATAGGTGGACTAAAAATTTTGCTGCGGTTGTGGGTGCGACAGTCTCAATGCCGGCGGCGGTTTGGCTGACGTGCCAGCCTTTTGCCGTTTGGGGAGCTCGCCATAAATCCAAATGTTCGATCGCCGGATCTGCATAAAAGCTTTCTCCACCGCCACCGAGAATTGCCGAACTCCAGTGCGTAAAGCGATCGTGGCTGATTCGGTGGATGGGAAAATTGGCCCCCAGGGGTACTCCCCAACCGTCTAAGGCAAAAAAAGCCCCGACTTTGCCGCCGAGTTGCTGCCACATCCAAGCCGCCCCGATCGCCCCGGCTACTCCTGCCGAAAAGCTGACAAATACTAGACTTTCTCCTGCTAACTCTTCGATGCACAAAAAGTGCAATATGTCTAGAGCTGAAAAAGGCGGATATTTATGAGCGGGAAAAATCTTGACACGATCGACTATTTGCTGGTTTTGGCGATCGGCTGCCAGTCCCCAAAGCCCCGAAAGTCCTGCCAGGAAACAGTCGGTTAGCTTTGGTTCGTGGACTCCGGGGCAAATTACCAGTCTCATAGTTCGTCAAGAAAGTTAATATAGTTCGCAACATAACTTTATCATATGCCTACTATATCATATACTACCCCTGGGGATAGGGTGTTAAACTTATAATAGAGTCAAGTTTGAAGAGTATCCCCCCAAGTTAAAAGCTGGGAACGCTCCAAACCGCATTAATCTGAGGCAAGGTCAGGGAGTCTTAAGAAAACATAAAACTTACCCCCCCCAGCCCCATTCCCTGTCAAGCTTAGCAAAGCCTGATTCTAGTTTTAAGCAGTTCTGTATTTAGATTCAACTTTTCTGGCGGCGTCGAAGCCGACCCCACAAAAGTTTAAAGAAACAGGATTGTGAAAATTAGAGGCCTGCCAGCTTAGCTGCCCTACGAATTTCGGGTCAGGGTCAAAAAACCGACTTAGGACTGATGCTCATCAATCCGGTTTCTAGGATAAATAAGAGGTTTGACCGGGAAGTATGGGCCAAGAAACCGGGAATCAGCCCCGCGCACGTCAGTCGTGCGATCGCAAACAATGAAAAATTTCCCATTCACCCTTCATCCTGCCTGGATATCTTAGAATAAATAAAATTGAGGAATACAAAGTGGTTGCTTCTCCAGAAAAAATTGAGTCCAAAACATCTGCAGCACCCGCAAGTAACGATCGGGTTGCTGTATTGCTGATGGGTTACGGCGAAGTTGAAAGCTACGACGATTTTGCCAACTACAACGAACAAGCTTTAAACTTACTGACGGCAAAGTTTGCGCCAGTACCGCTTTGGATTTATCCGCCGCTGGCGAAGATTTTAGCAATCTTTGACTTGCACGAGTGGAGTCACCAACACGGTCAATTCGTTTCGCCGCACAATGCAATTTTTGAACAGCAGCGCGCCGGGATTGAAAAGAATTTACAGGAGAAATGGGGCGATAAAGTAAAAGTGTTCAAAGCTTTTAACTTTTGCGCGCCGTTTTTGCCGGAACAAGTAATCCCTCAAATTCAAGCAGAAGGATTTGACAAAATTCTGATTTATCCGCTGTTGGTTGTTGATTCTGTTTTTACCAGCGGCATTGCAGTCGAACAGGTGAATAAAGCTTTAGCACAAACCTTTGATGGTAAGGAACATTGGGTAAAAGGACAGCGCTACATTCCTTCTTTTTACGATGAACCTGCTTACATCGATTTGATGGCGCGTTTGGTTGAAGAGGAAATTAAGAACGATTTAGCTGTAGCGCATTTGCCTTCTCAGATTGGGATTGTGCTGATGAATCACGGTTGTCCGCACAAGGCGAAGGGCTTTACTTCGGGTATTGTGGAAAGTCAAGCTTTGTACGATCGCGTGCGGGAACGTTTGATGTATCGCTATCCTTTGATTTCGGTGGGTTGGCTGAATCACGACACACCGCTGATTGAATGGACGCAGCCGGATGCGACGTTGGCTGCGAAGAATTTGATCGATTTGGGTGCAACTGCGATCGTCTTTATGCCGATCGGATTTGCGACAGAAAATCACGAAACATTGTTAGATGTTGACCACATTATTGAGTCTTTGCAGAAACAGCGTCAAGGAGTTACTTACCGCAAATTACCTTGCGTAAATGACCATCCAGAGTTTCTGAAAATGGCGGCAGAGTGGGCAAATCCGCAGATTGAAGCGTTGTTGAGTGAGACTGCGGTTGCTGTTAATCCGAGTTTGGCTTCGGCGCAGCGCGAACACAGTCATTCTCATGAAGGACACGGGCATTCTCATGGAGATCATGGTCATTCTCACGGTGGACATTCTCATGGTGAACACGGTCATTCTCATGGCGGGCACGGCCATTCTCACGGGCACGGGCACAGTCATTAATTAGTTGAGTTAAAAAGTCGATCGCCCTTTGCTTTTTTTAGAGCAAGGGCGATTTTTTGCTTATTTATGGTACTGTAAAACTTAATAATGGCAGCCACAATCTTGTTGGGGTTAGAGAAAAATGGGAAGCAGTCTTACTGACCTAGTAATAAATCGCTGGCAATCTCTACCGAGTAACTACTCAGAAGCCAATCTGGCAATGAACTTAATGCCCTTGATCTGGGATGCTATAGGTCTTAATTTCGACCAGATAACAACTAGAAGTTTAGGTTCTGGAACAGGCTTAAAACCAGATTACTTAATATATAACAAATTAAACGAGCCACCTAGAATAGTCGTTGAAATTAAAAAGCGTACTCAATTATTTTATAACGCTCCAGAGCAAGGATTTTCCGATTTTTGCCAGCAGCAAAACCTTTATAAAGAGGCAGTAGGCTACCCCATTAGCGCAAGGAATAATGGCATTAAGCAGTACCTCGACAAGACAAAAGTAGTGCAGTCTCAGTCTCTAGCTCCTTACGGATGGGTATTTAATGGTGATTTCTTTCAAGTTTGGCGGCGAGTTGACGGGCTAGTTTTTCCTTTAACTCCCGTCCTCAAAGTGACAGCAGCAACTTTTCCTAAGCTTTTGCATCAATTAGAGTATTGCTTGACTACTCAGCGGGCTTTAGTAACAGCAATTTGGAATCAGAAAGGAGGCGTAGCAAAGACAACTAATACTATCAATATAGGCGCCGCACTGGCTACAGAAGGCAAGAAAGTTTTGCTGATTGACTTAGATCCGCAAACTGATTTAACCCGAGGGCTGAAAGCCAAGATTCTAGTTAAGAACTATTTGAAAGATTCCAGTAATAAAATTCAATTTAGAGAGGAAAAAATCGCCAAGGATATTTTGAGCAGTGCCGTCCAAGTCCGCAATTTCCCTACCACTGACAGCAAGCCTTTTTCCTTGTCAGTTCTGCCGGGAGAGACAGACGACTTAAAAGGTTTTCGAGATAACACTAACTTTCCCGACTCGCTCAAAAGGTTATGTATCAAGACAATTATTAATCTGCTGAGTGACGAATATGACTACATATTCATTGATGCCTCCCCTACACCAGATGTCTTGTCAGCGGGGATGCTCGCTTCTTGCGATACTATTTTAATCCCTGTGGATTATGACAAAAAATCACTGCATCATGCAGCAGGAGTTGACAGGTTAATTCCTAAATTGAGAAATTTGAGTGGTCAGAATGGGAAATTCCCTGTTTCTCCCTGGAACCTTGGTCTAGTGTTCAGCAATTGTCCGGCTGAAAAGGGCAGCATTCTCCAGACACACATCGACAATACAATCACACAACTAAACTTTACCGGAAAGCCATACAAGACTGAGTTAAAAATTTACGCTCAGGCTAAAGTTGCAGAATTTTCACAAGCACCAGTAATTTGCTGGCACAAATCCCCCATTACTAAACTATACAAAAACCTCGCCCAAGAGGTATTTCTCGAACACAACTTTATCGATAATTAGCAGGTAATTATGGCAATTTTTCAAGAAGAAGAATTCTCAACTGACATTCCACTGGGACAAGTTTTGCAATTACCGTGTAAGTTTATTCAGGGTAAGTCAAATGTAGCTACCAAACAAATCGAAGCCATAGCAGAGCAGTTGAGTAAAACTGAAAAAAACATTTTGCCTGTTGTAGTTAAGCTATTAGAGCAAGACAACTACCAATCTGTTTTTAATACTCAGATATTAGATGGAGCCCGTTTAGCTAAAAAGGATTTCGTCTGGTGTATCATTGTTGATGAGTCAATGCTGGCACAGGTACAAATAGAAGCTGGGCTGGTTATTACTCCGCCTACAGTAGCAACTAACATCGTTGTCGCTTCCGAGCAAGAAATACAGGAAGCACTAGAGCGCATCAAAGCTCAACAGCCTAGTTTTGGCCAGGTTGATCCCTTAAAAGCTGCCAAGGCTATCATGGAATACAGGAAGACAAAGAAGCCTATAAGCCTAAACTTTTTGACTACTTTAAAATGTGGAATTGGGAAAGCAAAAATTCCCCTGGTTTCCGATTATTTAACCGTTAATTAATACCAATTTTCCATGAAACAGAATGACGATCGCGCTTTTCCTGAAATCACCTATGTGCGCGGCGCTAATGGCGAACTCGTACCCGTTTTGCGCGGCACTCGCTTGCGGGCGCAAACAGTAGTCATCGCAGCCCAGAAATGGGGTTTTTCCCCAAACCAAATTGCCGCTGAGTATGACTTAAGTGAAGCTCAAGTGAACGATGTTCTCGCTTTTTATGCCGCCCACTCTCCGGAAATAGATGCCTCTATTGACGCTGAGCAAATTATCGAACCCTTAACTCGTCGGCGTTATTCCCTTGAGGAGTTGGTTGAGGCGATCGCGCCTGAGAATCTTCATAATGAGATTGACAGTGGAGTTGCTATGGGGAACGAAGTGTGGTGACACAATATTGCTATTTGTATGGTGCCTTGCTGTGAGATTTTCCTGCTAGTTGAAATAGCTACGGGGAGCGACGCACCCGAAGGTATTACTGTAGGGAACGAAAAAAGTTTCCTGTTATACTCACCAAATTGTTTGAATAGTGGTTAACGCTTGAATTTTTGCGTCGCGAGTAACTAACGGAAGACTCAAAGATAAAGCAGTAGCCGCAATAATCCTGTCTGGCATATCAGGAACCGTTGCCCTGTCAATTTGTTGAATAGTTGCCGAGATATTGCGATCTAAAGGTGCTAGCATAATCCCCACATTTGGATCGTCCGCAGCATTTAAAACTCGTGTCAGCACCTCGCCTGCCAAACGCCCTCGCTCAATCAAGTAAGCAATTTCTACAATTGTAATTGCGGAAAAGTAGATAAAATTTCCCTCGTTAACCGCTTGTTCTAATGCTATTAATGCTGCTGGCGACAATCTTGGCAGTTCAAAAATGTACCAAATTAGGGTATGGGTATCTGCTACGACTGAGGGCATCAAACAATCTCCCTGGGAAAATTTCCCCACATTTCTTGTCTGGCTTGGGCGATGTCTTCTTCCGTAATATCTACTTTTAAGTCGGCACACAACCCTTTGACACTCTTTAGCGGTCGTTTAGGCTGAATTTTTTTTTGAAGAAATTCAGCAAAATCTAAAACTTCTTGCTGCTTATCCGGGGGCAATGTCCGCAACTTATCTAAAACAGCTTGCTCTAAATTCATTGTTTGTTTTCCTCCTTAATTTAGTGGTATCCGAATACGGTCTGCTTTTAGTATAAAGCTCAGTCGCCTGCGAAATCTAGGCTAGCATCACTGTTTAAGTAAATGTAACGAAACTTCCGCATCACAACCTGCATAAACCGGGTTTTTTGCCCGGTTAAATGGCTGTAACCAAGTATTATCGCAAAAACCAGGTTTATGACTACCCGTGCGTCCAGGACTATAGATAAACCAGCTCCGGCTATACTAATTGAATGGCGATCGCCCCAACCAACTTATCAATCTCCGCCTCAGTGGTCAAATAGTGAACACAAGCCCGCACACAATCAGGATTAAGAATTGTCCGCACCATAATTCCCTGTTTCTCCAACAAATCGACAAGCTTTTTGTGCGGCATCCCATTCGTTAATCGAAACGAAACCAAACCCGCTTCCGGCGCAGATGTCCGCAAACATTCCACATCGGGAAGTTCCGACAAACGCTTCCAGAGATACTTACTCAAACGGCAAATTTCTGCATACCTTTCCTCGATCTTACCCCATTCATGTTGCAGGGCGATCGCACTCCGCAAACCCGCATACAAAGGATAAGCCGAAGTCGCAATTTCATAGCGCTGCGCTCCAGACTTCCACCCAAGGACTTTAGCATTAGCATCCGTCACAATTCCCCGCCAACCGATAAACACCGGATGCAAATCGGCCAAACCTTCTGCACTCACATAAAGCCCCCCCAAACCTTCCGGGCCGCACCACCATTTGTGACCAGTAAAAGCATAAAAGTCAACCCCAGCTTCAATCAAATTTAAAGGCAAAACCCCCACTGATTGAGCCGCATCAACTAACACTTTGACTCCGGTTTGATGACATACTTTCACAATCTCAGCCAGAGGCAAAACTTGGCCAGTATTCCACAAAATGTGACTGATAACCAACAAGCGAGTATTTTGCCGCAAACTATCAGCAATCACCGCCACCGGATCACCTTCATTCAAAGTAGCCGCCAACGGACAAAACGAAACCTCAATGTTGAAACGGCGCTGAAGTTCCATTACACTAGCTACAATGCCGGGGTGTTCGCAATCAGAAAGCAGCAAATGGTCGCCTGCTTTCCAGTCAATGCCCCACAGCGCAATATTGCAGCCGACGGTGACATCTTCAGTTAGGGCAATGGTTTCAGGAGGTACCGTCAACTCAGATGCGATCGCACGTCGCGTCAGCATCGCCTCCTGAACCACCCAAGCCCCCACCTCCCCCGAAAACGGCCCCCCAAGCTGCACCCGTTTGTAAGCCTCATAAATCACCTCTAAAGCAGGCTCAGGCAGCGGCCCTTGTCCGCCGTAGTTAAAATAAGCTTTATTGGCCAAAGCTGGGAATTGTTGCCGGTGATTGTCCTTTGTCATTTTTTTTGGGGAATTATTGATAGCGTTAATATTGAATAACTAATGCTGTGAATTTTATACCTTTTGCCTGATACTCTATGCCTTGCGAATACTAAATGTTAATAACTGACAAACTGCTACTTTCCTATCAGCGATGCCATCTCCGAGCATTTTTAGACACCTGCGGAGACTGGAAACAACTAGATCCCCCCAGCGACTTTTTGCTGAAACTGATGCGCGACAGCGCGGCATACCAGCAGCAAGCTTTGGAAAACGAGACTTATCAACAACCATATTATCCTAGAGGGGATTGGGAAGCCGGCGCGGCCGCTACATTGAGTTTAATGCAGCAAGGGGTCGATCGCATTTACCGAGGAGTTCTGATCCAGGGCGAATTCGGCCAAACCAACGCCGCAACAACTTCTATGGTAGGAATTGACAGTCAATATTTCCCCGAATTTGGCGAAATCCCCGAAACTCCCGTTCATCTTTCATCCTCCAATCTTCACTCTTCAAACATTACCCTGATCGGCCGCCCCCATTTATTAATCAAACAGCCGGGACAATCAAAATTTGGCGATTGGAGTTATATTACTGCGGATATTTGGCTTAGCAAGCGACCAAAACAAGAGTATCAAATTATCGCAGCTTTTCACGCCCAAGTTTTAGCTTCCGTACAGGAAACAAGGCCCGAGACTGCGTGGCTGATGCTGCGAAAAAAAGGGTGGTGGCAGGTGAATCTCGACCAACGAACTCCTCAGATGTTCGAGATTTTAGACAACTGCATTCAGATGATAGAAAATCGGGATAAACCCGAGGTGTTCATTTCCCGGCAAAAGTGCAATCTTTGCGGTTGGTATACTCTCTGTCACGCCGAAGCCGAATCTATTAAACATCTTTCCTTATTGCCGGGAGTTACTGCCAGTCGCTATGCTAGACTAAAAACTCTCGAAATTACTGATGTAGAAGCTCTCGCTAATGCTAGTTCCGAACTGCTAGCTGAGTATCCAGAATTCCCCGACAGAGTTGCTTTTGATGTGGTGCAGCAAGCTAAATCGCATTTGCTAAATCAACCGCTGTTGCGGGAAGAAGGAAGTTCGGCAACGGATTTTGTAACGGATGTAACGGATAGAAGTTCGGCAACGAGCAATGTAGGGGATGTAACGGATAGAAGTTCGGCAGCGAACACTGTACGGGATTTAACAAATTTAACGGATGGAGGTGTGAGGAAAGAAAGAATAAGAGAAGAGCCAGAAGTTAATCAATTTATAACCATACCAGAAGTTGCCGAGAAGAGTTTAGCAACAGTTAATCTTGTACTGGGAAACACTACAGAAAATAAACCTGCCACATCTTCTATACCTGCACCAATTCTCCGCAAGAAACCAATTCCGTATTCCCAATCTGTCTTTTTGCCGATCGCCCCAATCGAACTCTACTTTGACATTGAAGCGGAACCCGAGTTAAACTTAGATTACCTCCACGGAGTCTTAGTTGTTGACCGATCCAACAATACGGAAAAATTCCACGGCTTTTTAGCAGAATCAGCAGCAGAGGAAGGTGCAATCTGGGAGCAATTTTTAGAATTAATGTGGACTTATCCCATTGCTCCGATTTTCCATTTTTGCGACTACGAAGTCAAGACTTTTAAGCGGCTGGCTAAACTTTACAATACTCCAGCTTATTTGTGGAAACCTGTGCTGAAACGGTTTGTAGATATTCACAAACAAGTGACGCAAAAGGCGATTATGCCGGTGGAAAGTTACGCACTCAAACCCATTGCCCGCTGGCTGGGTTTTGACTGGCGAGATGCTAAGGCTAATGGTGCTCAGTGCGTCTGCTGGTACGACGATTGGCTCAAAACTGGCGATCGATCGCTCTTGGAGGCGATCGTCCGCTACAATGAGGACGACTGTCGTGCTACTTATGTGGTTAAAGATTGGTTGACCAATTTTTTGCTAAATCATGAGCCGTGATTTTCTGATTTAATGAACCGCTTTCGTCGCGGCGCGAAGGAAGAAAGGGAAGAGGAAGATAGGTAATAATGTATTTATTGGTAAAATGCGAAAGCTAGGAAAAGCAACTATATTTATTGTCTGTTTTTTGATGGCAGCAACTGTTGCTATTTGGGTAAACCAGTCAGCCAAATCTTTCGCCGTTACGAAAATAGATTTTATCGGCAGAGCAATATTTCCTACAGGTTCTCCGTTTCAGGGAACGGAAATTGGCGGACTTTCGGGCATTACTTATGATGCCGAGAAACAAGTTTATTATGCCATTTCTGATGACCGCAGCAGCAAGGCTCCGGCGCGCTTCTATACTCTCAACATTAACTTGCAATCTGGCAAACTCGAAAAAGAGCAAATTACTTTTACTGGTGTCACTACTTTATTAGATGAAAACGGCAAAGGTTTTCCTGAATTAAGTTTAGATCCGGAAGGGATAGCTTTTACTGGCAATAGCGTGTTTGTTTCTTCTGAGGGAGATGTCGATCGCCAAATAAATCCTTTTATTAAAGAGTTCTCCCTCGATGGTAAACTGCTGAAAACGCTGCCAATTTCTGACCTATTTTTGCCCGACGACAAAGGCAGTAAAGGCATCCGCAACAATCTATCATTTGAAAGTTTAACTTTAACGCCCGATCGCAAATACCTATTCACAGCCACCGAAAGCGCCTTGGTTCAAGATGGCGCCGTAGCTTCCCTGGAAACCGGGAGCCCGTGCCGGATTTTGCGCTACGATGCGGCGAGCGGCAATCCAGAAGCATCGTTTCTCTACATCACCGAACCGCTACCCCCTGGTGCGAATCCTGTGGGAAAATTAACTAGCAACGGTTTAGTGGATTTGTTGGCGATCGACGATAACCGCTTGCTGAGTTTAGAGCGTGCTTTCTCCCTGGAAACCGGAGTAACTGTTAAACTATTTGAGATTTCTCTGGAAAAGGGCGATCGTATTGAAGCACTCGAAAGCCTCAAAAGCCGTCTCAGCGAGGTTTCTCCCGCTCAAAAACGGCTGCTGCTGGATTTGGAAACGCTGAAAATTCCCCTAGACAACATTGAGGGGTTGACATTTGGCCCCGCCCTGGCGGATGCTAGCAGAGGTCTGATTTTGGTGAGCGACAACAACTTCAGTCCCCTGCAAGAGACTCAAATTTTGGGCTTCCAAATAAAAGTTCAAAAAACCTCTTGACAAAAGGTGAAGTTATAGGCATAATAGAAATTGTGCCTGAAAAAACGGCAAAACGAGGGACAGTAGTTCAATTGGTTAGAGCACCGCCCTGTCACGGCGGAAGTTGCGGGTTCGAGCCCCGTCTGTCCCGTTCTCTCTCCATGAGGGTTTGAGGTTTTTAGGGTGTAGACTATTCTAGTAAAATAATAGTTTGCAGCCAACTTGCAGCCAAAATGGAAATTTTACCGCAACAAAATAGACAAGGAATTATCGTGCGATTTTCTGTAGGGGGCGATCGATTTTCTTTTTCTCCGCTCAAAGGTGGAAAATGGGAAAGCAAACGCGATCGCGATTTAGTCGCCGCGATCGGCACAAAAATTGTTAACGATATTTTGGCTGGCGCTTTCGATCCGACTTTGGAAAAATACAGGCACAAATTTTGCAACCACAACGCGACCGAAGCAAAATCAATAAAAACCAGCAAACTCCGCTGGCTGGAAATTTGGGACAATTTCGTTGCATCGTTAAAGCTAAGCAAGGCTACTGCCGCCGATCACTACGCTTGCGTGAGGGCAATGATTGTAAAAGCAGATAATCCCTACGTGTCAGAAACTGACTGGCTGATTGAGCGCACAGATTTAGCCGCTTCAACTTTCAACCGCCGCGCAAGTATGTTGCAAAAATGCGTAACGTGGGCGATCGAGCAAAAGATAATTTTTAAAAATCCGCTGGCAGGAGTGGAAACGCGATCGCAGACTTGGGAAGAAGAGGAAAAGACAGAAGCCGTAAAAGCTCCTTTTAACTCTGCAGAGGTTGTGAAAATTATCGAATATTTTTACCAAAAGCACCCCAGTTACGGACCTTTTGTAGAATTCTTACTTTTTTCTGGGGTGCGAACCGGCGAAGCAGTCGGACTGCGCTGGAAGGATATCGATTTAGAAAAGCGCATTGTCGCGATCGAGCAAAGCGTCAGCCGCGAGCGGGGCGGTTATAAAAAAGTTGCGAAGCGGCCAAAAACTTTGCAGTCCCGCCGCATTCTCAAAATGAGCGATCGGATTTATGAATTATTTTTAAAAATTGGAGATAGCGAAAAACTTGACAACGAATTAGTTTTTAAGTCTGCCAAAGGTTGCGAGATTGATCACGGTAATTTCCGCTGCAAATATTGGAAGCCAGGACTCGAACAACTGGAAATTCCCTACCGCAAGCCCTACGCCACTCGCCATACTTTATTATCTAAAGCTCTCGAATCTGGCTCAACAATTCCACAAGTGGCAGCAATTGCGGGTCATAAAGACGGGCGGATGATTTTGCAACATTACGGCAGGGTGATAAATCAAGTTCAACTGCCAGACTAACAAGCGATCGCAAAACCCGATCGTTCGATTACGAATCATTGGGTTACCTCAAGCTACGCGCTTGCCGCCCCAGCTAACACCAATGAGCTGGGGTTCACCGGCAATTGA